>CAIWDQ010000401.1 GCA_903911455.1 uncultured bacterium | reverse complement strand
TTTATTTAAAGATTTTAATGATTTAGATTTTATAATAATATATTTAATGATTGGGATATTATTTGCATTCTCAAAGCAAAAAGCTTAAACATCTGACTTTGAAGTGTCATTTGTATAAACGAAACTGTCATTTGCGTTAACGATACCGTCACTTGCGTAAACGATGCCATCACTTGTGTAAACGACGACGTCATTTGCGTAAATGAAGCCGTCATTTGTGTAAACGAAGCCGTCATTTGCGTTAACGACGACGTCACTTGCGTAAACGACGCCTCCGTTTGCCTAAACGAGGCCAAAGAGTACATAAACGTCGTATAATTCTTAAACATCACATTATGATTAGATAAGAATAATGAATTAGATTGTTTTAATGAATTAAAGCCTTGAAATGTTTGGGAATTTGAATTGGGGATGCCTTTAGATCTTATTTCGGATTTGTTTCCCGTGACTGGTGGATAAAAGTTTGTAGTCAGATTTGTAGTGCGATTCGTACGAGCTAGCTTTCCTATTATTTCTTTTTAATTAATGTTTATTTTCTCTCACAAATGAGATTGCAATATTACAAATTATTTATCAATAACTAGCGATTTTATTTTTAATTTACGATCTTTATTTATTTTAGAAAAGCACGAGCATACTCCAAAGCCCACACCCGTGGCGATTGTTAGGGTTGTAACAAGAATAAAAATAATTGCCTTTAACTTGTCGATTCTTACCTTTAACTGATTTCTTTTTCTTTTTATTGATAAAAATTAGTTTTTTCTTCATTTGTGTATTACCTTTGTAAAAAAATAAATCTTCATAATAAAAACAAATAACATGAAAAAGCTTTATCTTATTTTAATTGCAATTTTTACAATAAGCTTTGCAAATGCACAATGGCAACAAATAGGACTAGATAGTTTAAAAATATTATCATTAGCTGTAAAAGATAGCAATATTTTTGCTGGAACAGATGAAATCGTAAGTGCATATTTGTCATCAGACAATGGTAATAATTGGAATCCAATAAGTACAGGAATATACTATTCATATGTTTCAGCTTTAGCTGTTAATGGGAGTAATATTTTTGCGGGGACTACTGGGCATGGAGTTCGATTATCAACCAATAATGGAACAAGTTGGAATGTCGTAAATACGGGTTTACCAGCTTCAATTGCAATTTATTCATTTGCTATAAATGGGAATAATATTTATGCGGGGACTTCAAGAGGGATATATTTATCATCTAATAATGGGAATAATTGGAGCACTAATAATAATGGATTATCAGATACAGTAGTTTTTGCAATAAAGTTTAATGGGTCTAAATTATATGCAGCTACTTTAAATGGAGGAGTGTTTTCTAATATTAATAATGGAATAACTTGGACTGCTATAAATTCAGGTCTTCCTAATTATAGTTATGGTTCCTTTGCTTTTAATGGTTCAAATATTTTGACTGGTTGTTGGGGAGGAGGTGTTTACTCATCATTAAATAATGGGAATAATTGGAATGCTGTTAATTCTGGTTTAACAACATTAGATATATCTACTTTATTAGAATATGGAATAAACATCTTTGCAGCAACTGATAGTGGAGTTTTCATGACCGTAAATAATGGAGTAAACTGGACTCCAGTTAATATTGGATTGACGTTTAAAAATGTTTATGCATTGGCTATTTCTGGAAATAACCTTATAGCTGGAACATATGGAGGAGGAATTTGGAAACGTCCTCTTTCAGAAATGGTAGGAATAAAAGAAAACACTTTAGATAATAAAGTTTCTATCTACCCCAACCCAACTTCAAATAATCTAACTATAGAAACCAATTCCAATACCAAACAAAGCTTTGAAATTACTAACCTTCTCGGTCAATCTCTTTATACATCTTATATATATAGTAAAGCTACAATAGATGTTTCCGCTTTCGCGAAAGGAGTTTATATCATAAAACTAAATACAGATAAAGGAATAGTGGTAAAGAAGTTTGTGAAAGAATAACCCCTCGGCTCCGCTCGGGGACCCTACTGTTATCGGTCGCCAAGGAGAGTCGAGGTGAAAAAAAAACTAGAAATAAATATCGTTCGACGACACTATATTGCTTTTATTTAAAGCGCGGTCGTAAAGTAATGCTTTAAAAATAACAGTATCGTTAACCAGATAAGGTCTCATCAGGCTAATGTCAATTGCAGTCTGTATCTCCCCTTTAAGCGAACCGTTTAAACTAACAGGAGCAATACGCGCGATACGGTATTTAAAAACAATGGTATCATAGTTTTGTGTCTGCGTATTATAGATGGTAAAAGGTTTGTATACCCCATTCTTCTTCACAAAAACATTTATAAAGAAATTATGATAGTAATAGCTTGCAGTATCAAAAGGAGAATAATTGTCAGTATCGTCAAGGCCTACATTACCATCACCATCCGTAAACTTTACAGTAAAAAGACCCTGAGTATTATCCTGGCTTACAGCATAATCTTTAAATTCTAAGAAAGGCACGGGAGGATACGTTTGTTCGCGTGAACAAGATAACAACAAATAAATCATTGCCATTATAAATAGAAAGCTTATCTTTGAACTGAATTTCATTTTGTAAATTTCGACACTGTAAAAATAGTACTTTTTTTAATATCAACGCAATATTGTTATAAATGTTATTGAATAATTTAATAAAAAATATATTTAAGATAAATTCGGATGAAGAATTTAACGACTTTGCCATTCAAATATTTCATCATCAATACAGATATAATCTTATTTATAAGAATTTTGTTGATTTGAATGCTATCAATGTTGATAGTATCAAGACATTTGAAGATATCCCTTTCCTTCCGATAGGTTTCTTTAAAACTCATAAAATAATAACAGGCGACACACATACTGACCACTTCTTCAAGAGTAGTGGTACCACAGGTATGGAACGCAGTACGCATTATATTAAAGATATTAAGCTTTATGAGGAGAGTTTCTTACATGGATTCAAACATTTTTTTGGAGATATAAGTAAGTTTACGATACTTGCTCTGCTCCCTAACTATATAGAGCAAAAGGATTCGTCGCTCATTTATATGGTTAGTAAATTAATTGAGCTTACTAAAGATACTGATAGTGGTTTCTATTTGAATAACTATGCCGAATTACATGAAAAGCTTAAGAAGACAAGGAATAAGAATGTTATTTTGATTGGCGTTACCTATGCTTTGCTAGATTTGGCTGAACAATTCCCCATAAATATACCTGACGCTATAATAATGGAAACCGGTGGAATGAAAGGCAGACGAAAAGAACTAATACGCGAAGAACTTCACGAAACTCTTTGTAATTCTTTTGGTGTTAAAAGTATTTATGCCGAATATGGAATGACTGAGTTGCTTTCGCAAGCCTATTCAAAAGCTATTGGTGTATACCACGCTCCCCCATGGATGAAAATACTGATAAGAGATATTGATGATCCCTTTGCTTTGGCAGGATATAACAAGGCAGGTGGGGTAAATGTAATTGATCTGGCAAATATTAACTCCTGTAGTTTTATTGCTACACAAGATATAGGTAAAAAGTATGATAATAATACTTTTGAGATACTCGGTCGTTTTGATAACAGTGATGTAAGAGGTTGTAACCTTATGGTAATATAAACAAAGTTAATCTAAATACTATAGTCTTTCATATATAAAACCAGGGAGTAACTTAATAATAAAAGCTATTATCGCCCAACGTTTGGTTACATAAACTATTCTTTTCTTAGCTTTAATAGCACCATATATTTGTTTAGATGCTTTCTCAACTGAAGCGAGCCAAAAGATACCCGACTCTCCTTTTGTCATACTAGTATCAACATATCCCGGACGGATATCAGTAACATGCATATGGAGATCTTCTTTCTTTGCTTTCTGTCGCAAACCTTCCAGATATTTAATTTCAAATGCCTTTGAACCGGAATAAGATGGAGATACCCTGTTGCCACGAAGACCGGCAATAGAAGTTATTCCAACAAGATGTCCATAACTCTGTTTCTTAAAGTATCTGAAAGCCCAGTCGGCAATAAAAGTAAATCCAATAACATCAGTTTCGATAGTTACTTTCTCCACTTCAAAATCAAGATCATAATTATAAGGACCTGTACCAGCGTTTAGAATTATGAGATCAAGGCCTCCAAGTTCTTCAACAAGTTCACTAAGTTTAGTGGCATTGTTATTAATATCTTTTACATCAAAAGCTTTAATAATGTACTGTTCAGGGTTTTCATTTTTAAGTTCTTCAAGTAAGTGTATTCTTCTTCCGGTTATACCAACTATATAGCCATTATCGGTAAGCACCCGTGCCATTCCTCTACCTATACCGGTTGATGCACCAATAATTATTGCCTTTTTCATAATTATAATATTAATTCAATTTAGTATAATGTTGTTTTAAATGTTTTGACTGTTAACGAAAATTATTTTAAGAATATTGCTTCTTTATTCGCCGAAGTTAGTAACTTCGCACTTTAAATTTTGCTACAAAAGTAATCATTAAATGAATACAATTACATCAATTAAAATTTGTACTGCAACTGTATTGTTGTCCCAGACTATAAATAACGTAAAGGCACAGAAAGCTGATACAACTGATAAGCATCCTAATATTATCTATATAATGAGTGATGATCACGGGTATCAGGCTATGAGTTGTTATGGCAGCAAGATAAATACTACTCCTAACCTTGATAGGATTGCTAATGAAGGAATGATCTTTAACAATTGCTTTGTTACTAATTCGGTATCTGCGCCAAGCAGAGCAGTTCTATTAACAGGTAAATACAGTCATGCTAATGGTCAGCTTGATAATATGCAGGTGTTTGATGGCAATCAGGTTACTTTTCCTAAGCTAATGCAACAGAACGGTTATCAAACTGCATTGATTGGCAAATGGCATTTAAGGAGCCGCCCAACAGGATTTGATTTCTTTGAAATACTTAGAGGTCAAGGGGAGTATTATAATCCTGTTGTTATTGGTTTAAAAGATACGGTTGTAAGAAAGGGATATGTTACCAATATCCTTACGGATGATGCTATTAATTTTATTGATAATAGAGATAAAAGCAAACCTTTTTGTCTATTGCTTTTGAATAAAGCTCCTCATCGTAACTGGATGCCCGATTCGGCTTATTTTGCCATGTATCAGAATACAGATTTCCCTGTCCCTTCTACTTATTTTGATGATTATTCAACACGAACTGCTGCTGCTCATCTACAAGAAATGAGTGTTATTAAAGATATGAATCTGGTTGGTGACCTTAAGCTTACTGACGCTCCTAACTATCCAGGAAGTGAATCTCTTTATTATGAACTAAAAAGAATGTCGCCTAATCAGTTTAAATTGTTTCATGCTGCTTATGATACCATTACTCTAAACTTCAGGAAGAATAATCCTATGGGTAAAGACCTTGCTCTATGGAAATATAGGAGATACATAGCCGATTATCTTCGTTGCATAGCTTCAGTAGATGATAACGTTGGAAGACTACTGGATTACCTTAAGAAAACAGGTTTAGATAAGAACACTATAATTGTTTATACTTCCGATCAAGGTTTTTATTTAGGAGAACATGGTTGGTTTGATAAACGTTTTATGTATGAGCAATCATTAAGAACTCCTCTTATTGTTAAGTATCCCGGTCATACCAAAGCTGGTTCTGTTAACAGTGACTTTGTTATGAATCTTGATTATGCTGAAACTCTTCTTGATATTGCAGGTATCAATCCTCCTAAAGAGATGCAGGGTAGATCTTTTAAACCACTATTAGAGAATAAAACTGTACCTGATTGGCGTAAGTCTGTATATTATCATTATTATGAGTATCCTGCTGAACATAATGTTAAACGTCATTACGGAGTGCGAACAGAGAGGTACAAGCTCATTCATTTTTATTTGGATGTTGATGAATGGGAGTTGTACGACTTGAAGAATGATAGCAATGAACTTAATAATGTATATGCTAACCCTAAGTATGCTACCGTTGTTAATGACATGAAGATTGAACTGGAAATACTTAAGAAGCAATATGGTGACAACATTGATGATACGGTTAGCTATGGCAAAACATTGCTTGCTAATGTTAACAATCTGGCTAAAAATGCAGACGTCAAGCTTAAGTATCCTGCTTCACCTAAGTATAAAGGCAGTACACCAAGTCCTCTTACTGATGGCATAATTAATCAGCCCAATGCTCAGGGTTTTCCTCGTAACTATAAAAACTGGCTTGGCTTTGAGCAAAGTGATCTTGATGTTACTATTGATTTAAAGTCTGAGATGAAACTTACAAAGATTACTGCCCGTTTTATGGACAATCAGGATGCCTGGATATTTTCTCCGATTAATGTTGAGATTAGTGTTTCTACTGATGGAAAAGAATACGTTACATTAAAGATTGATAACGATAAAGTAAATGTGAAGGGTAATGTGCTTGATATTTATAAGGCTATTATAAAGAAATCAAAGGTACGATATATTAAGTTAGTTGCTAAGAACGTAGGGACTTGCCCTAAAGGACATCTGGGTGAAGGGAAACCTGCATGGTTGTTTATTGATGAAGTGATTGTGGAGTAAGAAGTGCCTTGAGTACTTGGAGTGCCTTGAGTGCCTTGAGTTGTAAGACAAATATGAAGTACGATAATTAAATAAATAACATACGAACACTCAAATTCCTCCCCTCACAGGGGAGGTTAGGTGGGGTTCTCTAAAACTTATACTATGCGATATAATAATGATGAAAGAACAGTTTTAACGCTTGATGCAGGAGGAACTAACTTTGTGTTCGCTGCTATCAGGGGTAATCAGGAGGTGGTGAAGCCTGTGGTTTTGCCTAGTAACGCTACTAATCTTGATTTATGTCTAAAGACTATCAAAGAAGGTTTTACTACAGTAAAACAAAAGTTAAAGGAAGAGCCTGTAGCTATTAGTTTTGCATTTCCGGGTCCTGCCGACTACCCTAATGGTATCATTGGCGACTTATCTAATCTTCCGGCTTTTAGAGGAGGTATTCCGCTTGGCCCTATATTAGAAGAGGAGTTCAAGATACCTGTTTACATCAACAATGATGGTGATTTGTATGCTTATGGAGAGGCTCTTGCGGGCTATCTACCTTACGTTAATGATTTGATGGAAAAGGCCGGTAACGATAAACGTTTCAATAATCTTGTTGGATTTACACTTGGCACCGGTTTCGGTGGCGGCATTGTCCGTAATGGTGAGCTCTTTATAGGTGATAACTCGGGAGCTGCCGAAGTATGGGTTCTTCGTAACAAGATAAACCCTAAGACCAATGCTGAAGAGGGCGTGAGTATCAGAGCTATTAAGAGGGTGTATTCCGAACTCACTAAAATAGACTTAAAAGATGCTCCCGAACCTAAGGATATATATGAGATAGGCGTTGGAAAGCAAGCCGGTGACCGTGAAGCTGCTCTGGAGGCTTTCAGGCAGATGGGCGAAGTGCTTGGAGATGCGGTTTCTAATGTTTTAACTATTGTTGATGGTATTGCTGTGTTGGGTGGTGGTATTGCTGGCGCAAGTTCGCTCATTTTGCCTGCTATGCTTAAGGAAATGCGCGGTACTTATACTAATTATAATGGTGATACCTACAATCGTCTTGCTCAAAAGGTATTTTATCTTGACGACACTAACGATCTACAACAATTCATCAAAGGTACTACTAAAGAAATACTGATTCCGGGCACCAACCGCAAAGTTATGTACGACTCCATGGCAAGAGTAGGCTTCGGCTTCTCTCAAATAGGGACTAGTAAAGCAATTGCACTTGGTGCTTATAATTTTGCATTGAATAAACTGGACAACTAAATATATTAACTGCAATTTCTAATCTCACAAAATAAAAGAACCTTCACTACCTAAATGATGAAGGTTTTTTTGTTGATAGAAGACTTTGTTAGCTAACTAAGTAGAAGTATTAATTTAGTAAATAAGATAACTTAAGATAGAAAAACAACTTCCGGAACTGTAATTTCAACTACTAATGCTGAAAGTGGAATGTCTGCCACGGACATTCTAATGTCTAACGCAGAAAGTGAAAACACTAGACTGGAAGGTTGAATTTGTCCCGCAGAAGGTGAACCTTTACACGCTGTCGGTTCAATCACTAGCCCGGACATTGAACCGGCTGCGCGACACATTGAACCGGTTAGGCCGAACATTGAACCGGCAGAGTCAGACTTTCAACCTTCTACAGGCGATATTGATTTTACTGTTTCCAACCTCCTTTTTGCTAACTCTGAAAGTCTTCCTAAAGGCGATAATCTTTTAAATACTGGTGCACTTCTTTAAGTCTGTTTAGAATAAATACGACGTCATTGCGAGGAGGTACGACGAAGCAATCTAATA
>CAIWDQ010000400.1 GCA_903911455.1 uncultured bacterium | reverse complement strand
ATTATCGTCTCCAATGGTAAGAGAGAAAGCTAAAGAACTCGCGAAAAGAAAAGAACTTGAATTAAATACAGTTTTGGATGCTGCCAAAGTCATTCTTAAACAAGGTAAATATGAAGAAATAAGTATTCTTCTTTTATTAATTGAAAGCAATTATAAAAAGTTTGATATAACTGTTTTTAATGCATTAGAAGAATTGTTTTCAATTGGTATTGATAACTGGGCACATGCTGATACATTAGCCATGTTTATTTTACCTAGATTCATTAGTCAAAATATTGTTAAGCCTGTTGATCTTAAAGCCTGGTTGAAGGCTAAAAATAAGTTTCAAATACGATGTGTACCTGTTACATTAATAAAAAGTCTTAAAACAAGTCCTGATTTTAATGAATTATTTAAGATAATAACACCTTTAATGAAAGATCAGGAAAGAGAGGTTAATCAGGGCACGGGATGGTTTTTAAGAGAAGCCTGGAAAAAGGACAGAGATATAACCGAAAGCTTTTTAATGAAATGGAAAGACATCTCGCCAAGATTAATTATACAATATGCTACAGAAAAGATGACAAAAGAAGAAAGAATTAAATTTAGAAAAGTCAAAGATTAATAAATTTCATAATTTCTTTTATTAATCTTATAACATCTTACTTAATCATTATTAATAATATTGCATCGTTTTTTATTCTATTTAAGCTTAAATTTAAGTTAAACTAGTATTTTAACTATATTTATGTTTATAAAATGTTAAAAACAATGTAATATCAAGTTCTATAAGGAAATTAATTGTTAATATTGCAGAGTTATAATAAACAACAAAATGAAAAGTATATATTTAGTACTAGTAGCATTCTTCACTGTAAGTCTGATCAATGCACAAAACGTAAATAATGATGGAAAAGTTGAAGTAATTCAGTGCTCTGAATTTCATATAACAAAACCATTAAGCGAACTTATAAAAGAGCATCCTGAAGTTCTAAAACAAGTACCCATTGAGATGCAAGAATCATTTGACAGGGATTATCGTATTCCATTCTCTGAAAAACTTAACCCAAATGCCCTGCCTATTGGTGAAGATCCTGCATGCCAGAAAACACCTGGTTACAGACAGAACAGAGCACCTATTGTAGTTTGGGAAGGACAAGGGACATCAAGTTATCCACCAGATCCATCAGGAGCTGCTGGACTTAATCATTATGTACAGGCTGTAAATACAACTTATAAAATCTACAACAAAACAGGGGGAAGCCTTTCTTCTTCAATAAGTCTAGGCACTTTGTTATTTGGATCAACAGCAGGGGATCCTATAGTATTGTATGATAAATATGCAGATCGTTGGGTAATTACAGAGTTTAAAACCAGTGGTAATAAAATATTATTAGGGATTTCAAAGACTCCTGATCCTACTGGTGCTTATTATACTTACCAGTTTACTTCACCTCAGTTTCCAGATTATGAAAAGTTTTCTATCTGGTCAAATGGGTATTATATGACTTCTAACCAAACAACTCAAAAAGTATTTGTATTCGAAAGAGATTCTATGCTTGCAGGTGTTTCTACTTCAAGATCACTAAATGTAACATTTTCTCCACCTATTGGTACAGGATTCTTTTGCCCATTAACTGCTGATGCAGATGGTCAATTACCTCCGTACGGAACTCCTTGTCCAATTTTTTCATATGAAGACGATGGCTGGGGAACAGGACATGTTGACAGAATAAACGTATTTAAAATGAACACGACATGGGGAACAACACCAACTGCTTCTATCACCTTAACTGCTCAATTACCTACTCAACCTTTTGATGCTTCATACAATTCAAGTTGGAATGATATTGCTCAACCAGGTACTTCGTCTAAATTAGATGGTATTGGTGGTGTATTTGATTTCAGGGCACAGTATAGAAGATGGACTGGTTATAATACTGTTGTTTTAGTTGGTGGTGTTAAAGTAAATTCTACTACTGGACAACGTAGTTTGAGATGGTATGAACTTCGTCAGGTAGATACTACCTGGAGTATTTATCAACAAAGTACATATACTCCTGATACTTTAAATCGCTGGGTTGGTAGTATTGCAATGGATGATAATGGCTCAATTGGTATGGCTTATGCTGTATCCGGTTCACAGGCATGTTACCCAAGTTTAAGATATACTGGACGACTTGCTGGAGATCCTCTAAATACTATGACTTTTGCTGAAGTTGAAGCTGCCACAGGTAATTCATCACAATCAGGCACAAATCGTTTTGGAGATTATTCACATACATGTATTGATCCATCAGACGGTACTTTGTTCTGGCATACCGGAGAATATATTTCAGGTGGTAATCCTGCTACAAAGATATTCTCTTTCAGATTACCTGCAAGTGGAGCTGGTATAGCTGAAAATACAAGTAATCTCAAATTTAATGTTTTTAAATTAAATAATGAAATTAAGGTAATCTCAAGTGAACTTCCTTCTAACAAGGAATTAAATATTGATTTGTTTAATATTTCAGGCAGATTATTAGCAAGCAAAATTGTTACTCCTTCTAACAATTCTATTGAAACTTCTTTTGATGCTATTGGATTATCTAAAGGAACTTATCTTGTTAGAATTGGTAATGTAAATACTAGTTTCCAAAAAGTCTCTAAATTAGTAATTGATTAATACTTTTATTTTTTTATTAAAATCATTTTAAAACATAATAGTACATGAGAAGACTATTTATAATAGCAATTATTATTATTTTCGGGTTAAATACTTTTGCAAGTATTGTAACTATTGATAATGCCCGTATCGTAGCGCAAAATTTCTATTTCGAAAAAGTAAACTCTATTAAATCAATTTCAAAAGAAGCTTTAAAGATATCTGATGAAATTGTAGTTTCTAATAATAATGTTCCTGTTTATTACATTTTTAATATGTTACAGAACAATGGAGTAGGATTTATAATTGTTTCAGCCGAAAGTAATGTGACTCCTGTTCTTGCATATTCATTTGAAAATAATTATTCTGCCAATACATTAATACCAACAGTTAAATGGATACTTACTTCTTATCAGAACGAAATAATTAATGCTAGGAATAACAATATTCAAGCAACTGAAGAAATTAATAGACTTTGGAATCTTTATTCATCAAATAATAAAAGCACAACTGCTACAAATCAGGTATTACCAATGTTGGGAACTTTAAATTGGGATCAAGGTTGTTATTACAACACTTCATGCCCAACAGATGTTGATGCTGGTTTCTGCAATCATAATCCAACAGGATGTGTTGCAACAGCTATGGCTCAAATCATGAAATATAATGCTTATCCTTCACAGGGTAGTGGTTCATATTCTTATATCCATTCTACAGCTTACGGATACAAAAATAACTATGGAACTCTTTCAGCAAACTTTGGTGCTACAACTTATAACTGGGCTTCAATGCCCAATGTAGTGAACTCATCCAATACAGATGTAGCTTTACTTATGTCACAATGTGGTATTTCTGTAGGTATGAGTTATGATGTGAATGGTTCTGGTGCAATTGTTGGTGGAAATTATCAAGGAGCAACAGCTGAGAAGGCATTGAAAAATTATTTTAAATATTCTACTGCTATTTATTACAAGAAATCATCTTATACTGAAACTCAGTGGCAGAATGTACTATTAAGTGATCTCAATGCAAACCGTCCAATACTTTATGCTGGTGATGATGGTTCTACTGCTGGGCATTGTTTTGTTATGGATGGATATCAAACCTCAGCAAGCTTATATCATTATCATTTTAATTTTGGATGGAGCGGACAAGGAAATGGATATTTTTATATTGATACTATTAATCCAGGTAGTGGAGGCGTTGGTGGTGGCACTTATAACTTTTCTAAAAGTGAAGAAGGTGTATTTAATATTGCAAAATCAACTGCTGGCATTGAAACTAATGTAAAACCAGAAATTAACATCTATCCTAACCCATCAAATGGAATTATTAATATTGAAATTCCTTACTTAAATTCATCAAAATTCATTATTAAAGTTTATAATTTAGTAGGTGAACTTGTTTCAGAAAGGTATTATACTCCTCAAAACAATACTTTAAATGTAGACTATGGTTTCTTAACAAAAGGATTGTATTTCTTTACTATCTTTTCCGACTCTAACACTATAACAAAGAAAATAACTATACTAAAATAAATATTTGAATATAGTATAACTTAAGTTTATAAGATGAGATACTTCGCAATTAATGGATTAATCCCATTTGATGTAAAGTGTCTCATTTTTATTTATTATAAAAATCAATGATTAAAAAAATAAAGACTATTATTCTAATAGATTTTAAACTCCATTTTATGAAAAAAATATTCTTATATGTTATAATTATTCTTTTTCTGAATTGCTCGTGCAAAACCCAAAAGATTAATTCTTCTAATGTAAAAAAGCAAGAACAGGATATATACAAAGGAAAAAGCTTTGGTAAAGTATCGCATCAATACCGTACAGGAGGATGTAACTCTGTTATTATTGTTTCTATGAAGGGGCCTGCTGGCAATGTTACCTTAATTCCAAAAGACAAACTGCCCGATAGTTTTGATGTAGATGGTATGGAAATATTTTTTGATTATCATCCTTTAAAGATGCCTAATCCATCAGGATGTGTTGAAGGTATACCCGCAGAGATAACAAATATATTAAAAAAATAAGAAATAGTTTATAAATTTAATCCTTTAAAAGATTAGCTTCTGGATCTTCTTCAATATCTGAGAAATATTTCATAAATTGAACTCTTAAATACGCTGCTGGGTTCTGTGTTTTACGATAACACATCGTCCCCCTGAACTCTTCTATTGATTTAAATTCTTTTTCTTGCATCCAAGTTTCCATATCAGTAAGCATTTTACCTATATGAGGGAAACCATTCTTATAAATTGTCGAAACTATCTGAGTAGCTTTAGCTCCTGCTAACAATTGTTTAATTACATCTCTCCCTTCGTGAATACCTGTTGAAGCTGCAACATCACAAAACAAACGATCCGAAAGGATTGCAACCCATCTTAATGAAGTTGAAACTTCTTCAGGGCGACTTAATACATTTGTAGCTGTTATTTTAAAATTATCAATATCAATATCAGGAGAAAAGAATCGATTAAAGAAAACCAATCCTGAAATACCAGTCCACGAGAGCTTAAGCATCATTTTTGCTAATCCTGAGAAATAATAACTTGTTTTGATTGCAATAGGTATCTTTACTTGTTTTTTAACTTCATTGATGATTTCAAAATAAACTTCTTCATTTTGCTCGCTTGAGTGATTTAAGTCCGAAGGCAGTAGAAATATATTTAATTCTATTGCATCAGCTCCTACTTCTTCTATCTTCTTTGCAAAGTTTACCCATTCAGCATTCGAAGTACAATTTATACTTGCTATGATAGGTATTGTAGTTTGTCTCTTACAGTCTTTTATTAATTTAAGATAGTTGTTAATGGAGTTCTTTTCGGCATAATCGGAGATAAAATCTATTGCTTCAGTATAAGAAAACGATGAATCATTTGGCTTTACCAAACGATTCATTTCTAATCTGATTTGCTCTTCAAATAATGATTTCAATACTATTGCAGCTGCTCCATGTTTTTCAGCTTCAACGATATTCTTAACATTATCTGTTAAACCTGAACTTCCCACGATAATAGGATTCTTTAAATGTAACCCCATATAATTTGTTGATAAATCTATCATATTTAAACTTTAGTCACCTATAAGAAATTTAATTTTTGTTTTTGAATGTATAATATTTTATCCTTTCAAGAGATAATCTATATCCGACCCAGGTGTTATTTCTTCTGGTTCTTTTCCATATTTAAAAACTCTCATAGGTCGTTTACCTACCAACGACATTTTATCACCTTCAACTAATAAGAGTGTAGCTTCTCTTAATCCTACTACATAAATATCTTGATTAACTTTCAAAAATTCCTCTATACGTTGTTCACGGGTTTCACCACCATGACCATTAGGATGTGCATCCAAATAATGAGGGTTTATCTGAAAAGGTACTAACGAAGTACAATTAAAACTTGCAGGTTCGATTATAGGCATATCATTAGTAGTTTTTAACGAAGGACATGCAACATTCGAGCCAGCACTCCAACCTATATATGGTGCGCCTGCTTTAACCTGATCACGAATGGCATCTACCAGATTAAGTTTGTGAAGCATATGTAACAAATAAAAAGTATTACCCCCTCCTACTGCTATTGCTTCGGCTTCTTTCAAAGCTTTTAAAGGATCAGATTCGTTGTGAATACCATAAATTTCAGCACCCAGTTCAGCAAATACAGCAGCCACTTTTGTTGTGTATTCATCATATGTAATACCTACACCGGCATATGGAACAAATAGAACTCGCTTGACATTATTTGCATCCATAAAATTTTTAATATCATTACGAGGCCAGCCAAGATAGGTTTCTCCTGCATTTGTCGAATTACTGATTAAAAGAAGTTTCATCATAGTTAAATTATTTAAGCTGCAAATTTACGATAAAATTACAAGCTAAAAGCAATTTATACTTTTATTTAATAATTATGTTTTTTTAATATTAGTGTGTGAATGCTGATTTTATATGGCTTTCCATAAGTTTCAAAAACTTGCGGGGACTATTAAATGAAATGCGGATGCATTTAAATAAGATGCGGGGATATCTTTATACTTTGCGGTTCAATAAAAATGAGTTGCGGAGGCATTAAAATGAGTTGCGGAGGCATTAAAATGAGTTGTGGAGGCATTAAAATGAGTTGCGGGCGGATTAAACTGAAATGCGAGGCTATTAAAATGAGTTGCATTACCACCAAACTACTTTGAGTCCTATAATTACACTTTTTCATCTCCAAAAATACACATTGCTTTTGTTTCTTATTGATTTACTTCACTTTAAACTTTTTTTTTGATTTCATTATTAATTAAAAAGTAAAAGTTGTCCAATTAATTTGAATGAAAACCCTATAAAATTTAATAGAGTTTTAACTAAGATATTTCAAGTTTTAATCAATTTGCTTTTTTAACATCTAAATGTTTGTTGAAATGATAAATTAATTAAATTTGCTGGTAAGCTAACGGTACTGAAAAATATGGTAAAGTCGAATTAAGAATTAGAGTTTACACTATATCAAAAAAAATATTCTTGTTGTACTTTTGTAAAAAAAAAATGGATATTCGAGAAATTAGATATATCTATTTATATTGTAAATTATCAAAAAACAAATTAAAATAGTATTGGAAAATCACGAGACAAAAACAACTTCTAACATACCAATAATTGATTTCATCAATAAAAACAAACATGAAATGTCTGCTAGATTGGTGAATAATCTGAGTTTTTACACACAGTTCTATAAATTTATTACCGATTTAAATCGAAAGAGATTTTCAGCAACACCAGGATTAGGAATAAAAACATTAAATGAGTTAGATGAACTCTTATCGAAAAACAATTTCGACTTATCAAATTATTATAGCGGCAACAAAAAAAAGAAATGGTATTATGATAAACACAGAAAGATATATTTGTAATTTTTTTAAAAAAAAAGCTTTATAACATCAAAATTCAGGATTAATTTTTATATCATTTATATTTTATATAGTTGCAATAATTAAAACTATTTAAAAATGTAACGCTTAACTTGAGCAGCATCTAAGTATTTAGTATTTTTATCATTTAACCTCCAAAAAGAACTCCTATTCTACATTATATCACTCCATCCTCTTTTAATATTTCACTTTGTTTCGTAAACTAATTAATTTCCTAGTTTTTTTTATAATAACTTTTCAGGAAATTATAACTACTAATATATTTTTTAAAAACAATATTTATTTAACATCAATAAAAAGGCTGCTACTCTTTCGAACAGCAGCCAAAACATTATTATGAAAAAGTCATTTAAGAATTATCTACACGTAAGTAAATAATTCTTAAATGTTGAGCAGTTTATTTTTTCTTCTTTAGAGTACCCGGATTAACACTTGAAGCACCTACATTGATATTATCGAATACCATTGACAAATCATAGATATTAACAACACCATCTCCATTTACATCCTGTACACTATAACCTGCACTTAATGTACCTGTTGGATCATTAATGGCATCAAATACTGAAGATAAATCATAAATATTGATAACACCATCTCTGTAAGGAACATATAAATCACCTATATCACCACCCCATATTAACGAACCATTGTAAGTACCACCATTATTATCTGGCAGCATATTGCCTGGGAATAAAGAAGAAATAGCATGATTATAGAAATTATAGTTAACAGCTAAACAAGAGAAATCAACTGAATCACTCCATGTTTCAATACTGTTTCTATGGTTGATTACTAAATAAAGATAACCAGTCAAATTAAGAGGTAATGATATCTCAGGAGTAATTGTACCATCCTGATTAAGATTCATGCCATTATATTCGTATTCTACTGCTAATGTTGAAGGGTTGATGATTAGCAATTGAAGTGTATCAACAATTGGCGTAGTAAATTTATTAAACATATCTCCTGAATTTGGATCCATATCCATTGCCTGATTCATTAATAAACCTGCTCCTTTATAATAATCCTGTAACATTGCAACTATATTCATCTTCTTAGCATAAGCAAGTTCATAAGCACCAATAGTAGGATGTTGACTTCTTGAAACATTTAATATATCAATATTAACTGAAGCTAATGAACTACCTGAACCAATAGCAGGAGATGTAGGACATTTACTTGGTGTTAGATTAGAATTGCTTGTATAAAAAGGATCAGCAAATATAGAATGAGCATCTTGTAAAGTTTTACTTCTCCATCCTGCCAAAGTTGTAGTATCAGAACCTAAATGCCCAAGTACTCCTTGTGAACCATTTACATAGTATAAATTATAATCAATATTAGTAAAAGCACTTGCCGGAGCGTCAGAATATATAGCATATGATCTTGAAGTAGAAACTAAAGGACTATAAATTGTATTATTGATAATATTATTTCTGATATCTAAATTACTTGCACCTGAAGCAATATAAATACCAGCATTCAATTGTTGAGTACTCTGTGCAGTATAGAATTGATTAGAATTACCAAACATATTAATACTATTATTATAGATATTAACTCCACCTGTTGTTCCTAATATTTTAATAGCAGCTAAGGCATTAATTGACCATGAATTTGAGGCCGCACTAAGAACACTGTCAATCATATTATTTAAAATATTAATATTACTATTTGCATTAGAAGTATTAAGTTCAATAGCAGAAGCACCTGTATAACCTGAAGAATATTCACCAAGTACTCTAATGAAATTGTTTTTTGTTATGTTAACATTCGTAACCTGAGCGTTTAAAAGAATAACCTTTGGAGCGGCAGAATTAGCACTGTAAGTCCATGCATTAAAAGTATTATTATCAATAGTAAGCCCATTAACATATGAAAGGTTTAAAGCATTAGTATGAATCTTCCATCCAATACGATACGAACCAAACAAAATGTTTTTAAATGTTAGATTATTATTATATGCGGATACAGAACCTGTAATATAAAATCCCATTAAACAATTGTTGATACTATCATTAATAAAAGAAAGATTATTTACATTACCAGAATTAATATAAACACCAGTACAAACCTGATAGTCGGTACCATGTATAAAAGTATTCTTTACGGTACAGTTATTTGAACCACTAAAATATTGCAATTCATAACCACTACTACTAGTATTCCAAATCTGCATATTAATACCATTACCATTAATAGATCCATCAAAAGTAATATTAGAAGCTGCAATCTTAATTAATCCGCTACTAGCTATTCCACCAGAGATTACAACCTGACTTGTAGCTGTATCAACCGGTTTAATTGTAATTGAATAATTGCCTAATCCTTCAGTTTGCAATGGATTAAGTTGAACAGCCCCGGTTTCAGTTGTATTGCTTACAATATTTATAGTTACATTACCAGTAACAACATTATTATTAATATAATTAAATAAACCATTGTTTACTGAAGTCAGAGAAGTATAAGTCTGACCGCTACCAACATAATAGGCTCCATTGACTGGATATGAAATATTATAAGATTTATAACCTGTAATTGGGAAATTAGCTGAAGTTAGAGTTGTACTTGTAGGATTAACAGTATAAATTACCGGATCACCCCCAGTATTTGGAACTGGAGTCATGATATCCTGAGCAACTATAAAATAAACGATTGTATCTAAATATGAAACACCATTATAAATTATACTATAATCAAGTGTAAAACTAAATGGAGATGAAGTTGAAGTGGTTTCATAATACTTCCAGCCATTAGTAGTATTAGTATTATCTACATAAGTATTAGCATTTGAAGCTTTTTTATAATATAATCTTGGTTTTACTGTAGTAACATTTAAACCTGATAATGGATCTGTAATAGTTACATTACTTAATGCAACACTAGTTAAAGATGTAGAATTTGGAATATTAGTATATGATACTGTAGGAGGCACATCATCATATGTGATACCATTAAATTCGCTTGCACCTAAATCAGGAAGAAAACCTGTACCTGCATATCCTGTTTCACCCTGACGAATATTGCCATCAATATCAGTACTAACAGTAATTGGAAAAGTAATTCTTTGTCCATGGCTTTCAGTTTTAGTAGAAACAAGAGTACTTACATGTACATCGTATGGTTGAGTAGTTACATTAACAAATGGAACATCTTCAGTAACATCAGCTCCATCTCTCGGAGCCATTCTGTTCTTATATTGAGTTAAAGTTGAATCAGAATTTGTACCATCAAAGTATAATAGATTCTTAGCACCTGGATTACCGGCATACAAAAGATTATTATTACATAAAGAATTATATGAATAATAAGTTGTATTTGATGAATAAATACAAGCACCCCTTGAACCAATTGTCATATTAGGTTTTATATCTATAATGTTATTCCTCATATCAATAGTATTTGGAGAAGTAGATGAATTATAAACATAAATACCATAAAAAGCATTGGCAACATTTGTACTTGTATAGTTTACATATAGAGTGTTGTTATAAATTCTTATAGGTTGATTTCCTGTACCGGTATATAATGCATAAGAAGCGCCTGTACTACCAGGAGTTCTAATATCATAAATCATATTATTATAGAAATTCATTAATGTAACAGCACCTGTATTAGTGTTTGAATTAGTAAGATAAACTGCATAAATTGGATAAGAGCTATTACCAGTATAAGATAAATTGTAAACCTTATTATTATAAATATTAAAATTGCCTAGATAATTAGATTGAGATACATTCATGCCATAAATTGTTCCAGCACTTTCAGATAAATTTGTAACAATATTATTATAAACATTTCCTGTACCTGTTAAGCTATTAATATAAATACCATATAATGTTCCACTACTTGATGTAATATTACTTATTGTATTACCATATACATTTGTAGTACCAGTTGAATTAATTAACCATAAAGAATATGCTGAATAAGTAATATTATGATTAGTAATAGTATTGTTATAAATACTAGCATTATTTGGATAATAAAAAGTTATACAGTAGTCATAGTTAGTACTTGTTGTGATAACATTAGAAATAGTTGTACCATAAATTTGCAAACTATCCTGATAATATCCATAAATACCATATACAGCAGCAGCATTACCACCAATATTATTTATATAACAATTACCTATTTCAGCATTTTTATCCTTATAAGTAGAAGTACCATAAACATACATTCCATTACTTGAGTTAAGTAAAGAGTCATTATAATAATGTATATAATTATTAACACCAGCCTGACTTGTAGGAGTTACTCCACCATAATACTGATAAGTACAATAAGAAGATGAATTTGTTTGTGTCATTTGAATCACACAATTTTTTATAGTAATATTTGAATTACCAATATTACCTGAAGAGCATAGAATTCCTATACCTCTATCAATATAATTAGTAGATGATGTTCCTGCATCTACAATTTTCAAACCATCTAAAGTTATGTAACTAGCACCATTAAAATAAATACCGTACTCGGTGCCTGAGTTACCTGTAAAAGCTAATATTGGATTAGCTCCAATACCACTCTTCTGGAATATAATCGGATTAGCAGCTGTAGCAGCAATACTTATAGTTAAACCTGCACCAGCTGAAGGAGCAGTCATATTAAATGTTTGTCCTGCACTTACATTAAATGTAACAGGACCACTAAAACCAATATTATTGAGATCTGTAATTACATCTATAAAATTATTATAATTAGTACCACTAGTAGGTAAGGTATTATTAATAGTATATATACCGTTAAATTGTTTTCTTACTGTTCTGCTTCCTACAGGAGAAGAATTTGCTGAACTGTAAGGAGTACTATTAATAGAAACAATATTAAACTGTGCATCAATTAAGTCATATTCAGTTGCTGTAGGTTTTAAATTATATACTAGCCAAAAATAATTAGTATCTGCTCTTAAAGATTGAGTTCCGGAAATTGTAAAAGAACCATTTGGACTTTGAAAAGCACCAAATAGTTTATTAGTAGAAAACGTATTTGAATTTGCAGTATAATAAACCTTTGCTGAATCTATATCTGCAATAGCATTTGTAGAACCAATTGTTGATAAATCAAATGAATTTACAACCATAGGACTCTGTGAATATTGAGTAACAACTTTCAACGTTAGCACTTGTTGATTACTAACACCTGAGAAAACAGGAGTTGTAATAGGTTGAGCAGCTACTGATGTTAGATATTGTTGATTAGGTTCAGAGGTTGTATAAAGTGAGATCTGATCTAGTCCAATATCACCATAAGCAGATGTATAATATACTGGTGTAAATTTAATTTTAACCTGAGAAGATGATGTAGTATCAAGATTTACAGAATACTTAGTCCACGAAGCAACTGCTGTTGAATTTCCTAAATTAAAGAGACTAGAGCTCCATGTTGTACCATTATCATAAGAGATATAAACATTCATACCCCCTGCATAAGGTGATGATTTAATAAGATAAAAGTCAAGTATTTTCTTCTGTAATGGATTTGTAGAACAATCAATTGTAGGAGAAATAAATTCACCTAGTGGAGTAGCTGCAGCAATACCATAAGAATGATATCTGGCAGATTGAGCTGTACTTAAAGCTCCAAGTGGAGTATAAACACCTAATGTTGGACTAGTCCAACCAGAAGTTACCGTGTCCATTTGCCATTGCCAGTTTCCTGTTTGTGGACATATCCAACCTATATCACTTGGTATCTTAAAATTAGCTTCATCAAAATTCTCGCTAAAAATGATAGTTGTTATAGGAACAAAAACAATTCTATTACCCTGAGGATTTGTTACTGAAGGGGTTCTTGGAATACCATCAACTGTTATAGAAACACACTGTGCATCTAAAACATCATTATTTGGAGCACTTCCATTAACATCATATGTTAACCAAAAATAATTAGTTCCTTCTGATAAATAAAAGGGAACTATTGTAGAAGGGTTTAATGTAAATGTTGCTCCGCTAATATTCGTGGTTGAATCCAAAACTGTTGTAGTTGAGAAAGTAGAATTTGTACCTGTGGAATACAACTTAACATTTGTGATATCTGTCTTATTGGTTGTTCCAATTGTATTAAAATTAATTTGAGACACTACTAATGGACTAGAATTCCCTAAAGTAACTATCTGGAATCCTATCATCTGTTGATTTGTTGTTCCTGGTGTCACCATTGAAGTACTTGACTGTGTAGTTGTACTTGAAACATAAGACATAGGGAATTTTAATCCAATAGCATAATAATAAGGAGCTATTGTTGTTAATGAGTCTACAGTTGTAAATGTAAATGTTCCTAAAGTACTATTTATACCGTTAAAAGTACCATTTACTGATGTAGACCTTCCAAGCATTTTTGTAGAACTTATATTTGTATCGTATACTGATATTCTTGAATAATTATAAACACCTGAATCAAGCACTACATTCCATCTTCTATCTGTATTTACAGTTTGCATATATTGTCCTGCAATACCTGAAAAATTTCCTTTCATTACAGAAACTTTAACATATGGTGTAGCCCTGGTTGAAGGATTAATAATAATAGTAAAAGGATTGTATAATATAGTGTCAGAAGCGGCAGAAATAGTTCCTAAAGGGAAAACCCATGAACCTGTATTTGTGGTCCCTGTAGGTAATGCACGGGCTAAATTTCCATAAATAAAATTAGTTGCTGAATATCCACTTATTGAAGCAACAGTTGTACCGGTTATAGTTAACACATTGTTTAATGTATTGATTTTTCCAGCAGATAATGATAAAGAAGCTACATTTAGATTTTTTGTCAAAGTTAATCCTTTTGCATTATTTAAAGTAAATGTACTTAATTTCCCACTAGTTGTTGGAGGAAGTAGATTATTGATAATTGAACCTCCTAAAGCTACACTATCATTAAAGGTATAATTTACTGTCATATTAGTAAAATTAAATGATGGAGTAATAGAATTAGTTAAATTACCATAACCTTTAGTTAACGTAAATGTGTTAGCTAATCCATTACCAAATGTCATTGATCCTGTAGGACAATTCATGACTCCATTAGTTAATGCTATGCCATAGTTTATTATAGCTGGTGATATTGTAACACCATTAATATTATTCATTGTAACTGTACCTAATATTGAAGTAGGGGCACAACTGAAAGTTTGTGCAGTAGGTCCATTAAACTGGATAGCACAAACAGTTGAAGTATCGCCTATAACCTGTCCATTAATTGAAAATGTTGATGGTGCAATTAATGTAAAACCTGAAGAACCATTACGTAAATAGAAAGCTCCTGTTCCGGGATTAGTAAAGTTATTTACAATATATGTTCCATAATTCAATTTTGTTCCATGTTGAGCAGTTGTATTATTTATTGCAACATTCCAGAATTTACCATCTATTGTAAAATATTGAGGAGTTGCTTGTGTACTACTATTCCCTAACTGAACGGTTCCTCCGGTAACAGTTAAGTTTGAAACTGTTGAAACAGGAAATCTAACATCAACTTTTGTTGTACCAGAATTTGCATTTTGAAGAATAATAGTTCCTCCTGTCATTGCAAACTGAACCGGATTTGTCGCACTACCACCAAGGTAATCAAAAGAACCTGTAGTACTAGTATTGCCAATAGTACTCACCGTTATTGTTCCATTACTCATTATAAATGTACCTGCAGTATTACTATATATTCTTCCTGCTGAATTAAGTACTCCTCCATCCATAACAAAAATTGAACCTACATTTAATAAAATAGAATTATTAATGGCTAAACCATTATTATAAGTCCCTTGTGAGATGTGTAATAATCCACTCATCTGAGCATCGCCTGTTACAGCAGTTATTGTCATATTAGGATTATTCAACCATACACCACCTGTCGTTGGAATAGTATCTAATGTTGATATAAATAGTTTTGTAGCTAGTGTATTTGTCCCCGAAAATTTAAAAATCCCTTTCAAGAGTGTTGTATTTAGAAAACCTGTAACATCAGTACTTAAATCATTAATAGTTAAATTTGGAAGATTGATTTCAAGTATAGGGCTTGATTGTGTAACAACTCCTGCAAAAGTTTTATTTAATATTAACTGATTAATATCAGTAGTTCCTGTTCCTGTAAATGAAGAGTTATATTGTCCTATAAATTGAATGGTTGCTTTAACGGTACTACTGGTATACATATTTATAATACCATTATTAATAATATTACTACCTACATTTAATTTACCTGTTGTACCAACTGCATCTAATGTTCCACCATTCCTTACTATTAATACATAACATGAATCTGTAATTGCATCAACATGAACTGTAAAAGTGTTATCAATAAAAACAGAATCCATTGGTAAAGGGACACTATTTGTTGACCACGTAGCAGCATTTGACCAGTTACCGCTTGCTATTGAATGAATAGATGCCGGTGCAACAGTACTAACTGATTGTGTTAATGGAGAAGCTGAAAGGTATATCGGTCCTCCACTACAATTTGAATTTGCAGAAAAAACAAAATAATAATATTGTGTCCCCATTGCAAGATTAACATCTATAAAATTAGTAGGCATTTGATAAGCTACAATTGTAC
The DNA here is from genome assembly GCA_903911455.1 of uncultured bacterium. Classification (GTDB taxonomy): domain Bacteria; phylum Bacteroidota; class Bacteroidia; order Bacteroidales; family JACABE01; genus JBAXLO01. The sequence goes on along the minus strand of CAIWDQ010000400.1, from coordinate 2,477 downwards.
CTCCTCCAAAGGCAGTTCCTGCTGTATATACTGTAGAGTTAACCGGTGATGCAGATAAAGTTGGATTAGTACTTCTAACAATTAGATAATGATCTGTATTTGGTGCAGATGAAAAAGATCCACTAACATATAAATAGTTTGGAGTAAATACCATTGCAGAAGCCTGTCCTCCTGGTGTAGTACAAGGTAATAATTCCTCATAAGCTCCTATATCCGGAGGATTATTACGCATTGTTCCAATAATATCATTTGGAACACTACTTATATAAAACCCATGAATATAATTACCTGATGTCGGTTGCAAATTAGTTGCAGAGGTAAAGTTTGGATTTGTACTAACTGAGTTAGCATCTTGACCGGTAAGTATTGGTAATGCAGTAACATTACTTCCATTATTTCCTAATACAGTACCTGTACCATTTACATAATAATCATTATAATTTAATGTAACACCTGATGCAGCTTTTATTGCATAATGACTCCCGGTAGACCCGCCCGAACGATCATTTACAAAAATATTATCCTGTCGGTTACCTGAGGTTCCATTTCCTAAAAAAGCATAAGTAGAAGCAGTTGTTCCTGTAACTCCTGTTCCGGTTATCTTTACTGAATTAAAGTAATAATTGTTTGGTCCTAATGTATCGCAGATTCCCTGAAACGAATAACCTGTTGTAATTGGGCTTCCTGTATTATCTAATCCTAAACAAATGTCATTGTTAACATAGTTAGCATAACCAGCAAAAACTTTTAAACCTACAATGTATCCATTTGTAGAAGTATTTAGGTATAATGAACGAATTTTATTCCCTGAAACTGTATTAGTTCCTGTCGTTGAAAAACCAAAATAGATACCTTCAACTGTTGTAGCAGCCGCATTATTAACCGAAAGGTTATATACATAATTATTGTTTACTGTCTGTCCTAATGTTCCAGTAGTATTAGCTATTATTCCAATTAAATTTGCATTTATTCCTACTCCAATATTCGCAGAAGTAGAACTTAAATTATAAACAGTATTACCTGTAACATTTACATTAATTGCGCCACTTGAATAAATCCCTCTTAAGTTTGAATTTGCGCCTGTGATACTAACATTAGCTATAGTATTATTTGTAATTGCATGCGTTGTAGTAGCATAAGTATTACGGGTAATAATCATAAAAGTATTACCTGTAGTAGAATTTGTCATACTATTTGGTGTAGTTAAACTTCCTATTGTATTATTATTAATAATAAACGTTCCAGTTGCTCCACACAAATCTATAGCTCTTAAACTTATAGCTACAGCTCCTGCCACTGATATACCACCAATAGTATTGTTACTAAAGTTGACAGTATCAAATGGTCCGGGTGAACTATTACCGCAACCATACATTGAGAAAGTTCCTGCAGTTGTATTTCCAGTATATGAAACACTAGCTGTTGCAGTAGCACTTCCAAATGTATTACCTGTAATATTAAATTTCCCTGCTTGAGTTAAAAGCATAGCTGGTTGTGTACTGGTATTAGTTGATGTGATTGTAATATTACTTATTGTATTATTAGTAACATTAGTAACAACTGCTGTTCCAACATTAAGATTAATTGCATCAAAAATTGTTGAGGAACTGTTTAAAGTCATAGGAGTACCCCCGCAATTTGGAGCAGATCCTCCAATATAATTACCACTAACCGTAAAACCATTTCCCGAAGAATTACTAATATATATAGCACAGTAAGTTCCAATTACCGCATGAGGAGCTGTTTCATAAAAACTATTTCCACTTATTGTCCATGCATTATTATACGAACCCAGATATATCCCAAATGCTGAAGAAGTACTATAAAAATCGTAGATATTATTATTTAAAATAGAGTTATTATCATTTGTTTTTGCTGATGTTCCTGATGCATAAATAGGAACATATTGTCCATTTGTGCCACCATAGATATCACAATTACTTATTGTATTATTATCATTCCCATTAGTAGCTGTTGTTGTGCTGAAAGTTATTGTACCACTTGTTGATGTATTATCATTACTATTAATTCTACAATAAGTAACTGTATTATTCATAGCATCATTTATAAATTGAATTGCATAAGCACCTCCAATATATTTATTAGAAATAACTAAATCTTTGGCTCCTGTTTGGTTTACTCGTCCATCAATAGTTACATTGGTAGCCCCGTTTAAGTTAATTAGCCCATTTAATGAAGCACCATTATATGAAATAGTATCTCCCGAATTACCAGGATAAATAAGTACTGAGGTATATGAAGATGTACCTCCTGCACCCGTATATCCACTCTGATATAAAGTAGCAGTTGCTGTTTCAGTTGTATTACTTATAATTTTTAATACAACATTACCGGTAAGTGTTCCTGAATTAATAGCATCAAATGCCGATTTCAGAGTAGTGTAAGCTTGCCCTGAACCTACCAGTGTTTGTCCTTTTAAATTTTGGACAGAGAATACTGATAATAACAACAGTATT
>CAIWDQ010000399.1 GCA_903911455.1 uncultured bacterium | reverse complement strand
TTTTATTAGTCCTACTATAAGTATTGTTTAACCCTTTTACTTCAATTCTATAAGTATAAACACCTGGAACCATTTTTAAGTCAGATGTATTAAGTGTTAATTTATAATTTCCTGAAGATTGAACACCATCAACAAGTGTCGATATAGTTTGTCCTAAAATATTTGTGATTACTAATTTTACTTTACCTTGCTCTGGCAAAGAATATACAATTTCAGTTTCAGAAGTAAATGGATTAGGATAATTAGTTATATAAACATCCTTAACTTCATTTGATGAAACATTAACACTTGACATCTTTAGAACAAAGTTATTTAACTTATTAGCAATTGGATCTGCAAACTCACTACCTGAATTGATAGTAAATATTTGAGATGTTTCGCTTACAATTGCTTTGGCTTTAATTTGTAAAGAAATAATTGCGTCATTATCTTTAATTGAAATTGGTTTTATATCAGACCATGCTAATGCAATTTGTCCATTTTTAATAACATATTTCAAACCTTCTAAAGATGTATTTACTTTTTCTATTTCAAATTTATTTTGATCAAAATTCATAAATAATGTCATAGCTCCTAATTCAACTAACTGACTACTCCTTATTTCATAAGTAAAAGATTCATCTGAGTTGATATTCTGTATGCCATCATTATATGATAAAACTGATGTTTCTTTTAAACCTGTTGGGATATAAGATCCATTTAAATCACCAACACATATCCCATTAAAATTATAAGTAGTATTAACTGCACTAAAATTAAATGCAGTATTATTGAATTTCCAATCTCCAGCAGCAAAAGTTGTAGTCATTCCAACAACTCTCATTTTAATTAATAAAGCGTCTGTAGAATTTATTAATCCTGAAGCATTAACATCAGCAGCAACCTGTCTGAAAGGAGTTAAACTTACACTACCCAAATTATACAATTGAACCAATAAAGCATCAGTAGCATTAACTCCTCCCCACGGTTTTGTTGATGATACATTTAATGAATAATTACCAAACTGTAAATTATTAAATTCATAGTATCCCATTACAGGATTACCTGATTGATCAATACCTGCTCCAGTAGTAGTTGTTGCTATAACTGATCCATTCTTAACTAACTGAACCAAAACTCCATTTAATGGTGTGCTGTATATATTATCATACTGAATAGCTCCATTTAAAGTATTTGATCCAGCATTAATATTTACACTAAGTGAGTTAGTGCCAGTACATACAGTATTAGTTTCAAAAACTGTTACTGTACCTGTTCCTGCATTACCCCAAGTCACATAAATTGAAGTGGTACCTTGCCCTGAAACTATCGTTCCTCCTAAAACAGTCCAAGTATATAAATTACCGGTATTATTAGTTGTAGAATAAATTACAGAACTTTGATTTGTTAACACCAAGTTTAATCCAGTTATAATTGGTGTTGGCAATGCATTAATAGTTACATTATATGCATCAGAAGAGTTCATACATCCATTTGCTAAAGTTTCTTTAACTACCAAATTCCCAAGTGTATTGTTTCCCCATGTTATCGTTACTGTTTGAGTATTTGCACCACTAGTTATAGTTCCTCCAGTTATTATCCATTGGAATGAACTACCTATATGTGAATAACCATTAGATAATGGACCTACAGTATAAATATTTCCAGTAGAATTAACACATGCTTTGTTGACAGGTGTTGGAGAGACCTCAGTAATAACAGGTTTCCAGAACAGAGGCTCTGTTATAGTTAAAACTTTAGAATCAGTACAATATCCATTACCATTGCCGTTAGCAGCTGTTGCTACTACTGTATAAGTCCCTGGTACGTATTGTGCTGTTGGACTATAGGCACTTCCATTTACTGTTATTGTAATTGCACCTGTTCCAGTTGCTGATGCAGTGATAGTGCCATTTCCTAAACCATTACAGCTTACATTTGTGCTGCTGGCTGTGAGTATAACCTGATCTGGTTGAGTTATTGTTAATACTTTTGTATCGGTGCAATATCCATTACCATTGCCGTTAGCTGCTGTTGCTACTACTGTATAAGTCCCTGGTACGTATTG
>CAIWDQ010000398.1 GCA_903911455.1 uncultured bacterium | reverse complement strand
ATTGAGTGGAACAAATTAAACTTAATCCAAGCATTATTATGGATAAAAAATTGTTCTTTAAAATGGAAATGTTTAACGGGACTTTAATTGTAGTTAATCAATACAAACCTGTGTGGTTAACTAATATTCCCTTTAAAACAGAAGTTGATAATCTAACCGTAGGTTTAGATGACATCAACGATTATTTGTTGTTTGACAGCGACACAGAAAGTGCAACGGGTGAAAAAAACCAGACACTTGAAGATATGTTGCGTAGTACCGAAATTATTTGTAACGCAGGTATCGTACATGCCAGCAAGACAAATGACAGTGCTCAGATGCCAAAATTTAATTTTTCGTATTCAGATTTAAAAGAAGGTAAAGAAATAGAAATTTACCAAAGATGTTCAAAAGTGGGCATTGCAGCAATTCCGGTTGAAGCAGCCTTAATCGCAGTTGGGATGCCTATCACTCAACTTGTGGAACAGAAAGCCTTGAGCGACAAATTCAGGCCACTTATTTCAGGTGCTAAAAGAGTTCGAAGAGGAGGTAAGAGTAATAAAGAGGAAATGCTGGTAGTTTATAAACAAATGGATTTGATTTATAACGAACGCATGGATAATATGATGGGCTTGCTAAAAAAAGACAACCCTAAGTTTTTTATTGAATACACCAATTCGCGTGAAATTGGGTATTGGAAAAAGAAAAGTGTTGTACCACCCTCACCTTCTACTCTAACGGGTACTCTTTCATTAGGTGTTACCAGCAGTTCAACAGGTTTGGCAATTTCAGGAGCTGCTTTGGCGGTTTTATCTATTAATTATGGTGCTGTAACAGATGCTAATGGTGCATTAGTTAATGAAAAAATGGTTCCTGGAACTTACATTGGCAGGTTAACTTGCGAAGGTTACATACCTATTGATTTTACTTTTAAGATTACTAAAGACCAGATTTGTGAATTAGGATTTATGATGGAACCAATTGCATAGTGGATAATTAAGAATTACGAATAAAAAATAAGGAGCTCCAACAATTAGGTTTGTTGGGGCTTTTTATTTTATAGAATAATTGTGAAATTAATTTATTAAGAAATTATTGAAGTAATAAAGCAAAGCTACAACCCATTATTTACAGCATTATTTATGTGATTAATATTTATTAACAAATTAATTTGTAAAAAAGTTAACATAATACCTAAAAATTGCTTATCTTTACAAAATTAAAATTCCATATAATGAAAAAGATTATATTAAGCTTAATTATGTGCTTTATTTTATATAATATGGAAGCACAACCATACTAATATAGTGGATGGTATACACAGCTTTAAAATACAACAGACACAGTAGTTAATACTGCAATTACTAATTTTGTTAGCACTAAAATGTTAAAAATTGATACTTATTTTAATAATAATATTCTAAATGGTGGGTACTACTTTTTATTGACTTTTCTTGATGATATATTAAATCCGATAGGTGCATCAATAAGATATGATGCACCAAATTCAGGTAGAATAATGATTAATGATGTAAAATATGATTCGTTTAATGATTGTTATATTGCTTGTGGTTATAATTCAAAAAGCGAGACAAGTGGAATATTAATATGTTTTAATAATACAGAATCAGTCGTTTGGTCAAAATGTGGTTATGATTATACTTTACTTAAAGGAGTAGTTGATTATCGAAGAGTTGAAATTTGTAATGTTTATAGAGAAGGAGTCGGTATTTCTACTATTTATGCGGCCTGTGGATATGGGAGTACAGGTTATAATGATCATGGAATGGTTGGTTTTTATGATCAAGCTGGTAATTTAATTGTAATGTGGATATCTACTGTTAGTGTTAATGTTTTAAGAACTAAATATGTAGATTTGGTATTTAATCCATATAATAACCATTTAGGACTAATTGGGGAATTTTATGATGAAGAAACTAATTCTGGTTATCTTTATCATGAATATAATTTAAATGGGACAGTACCTACACCTGTACTCCCATATTCAATTATTAGATTTAGTTATGCAATAGATGTAGAAGCTATAGATTTTGACAGAAATAGTAATTCACCATTCTATTATTATATATCCGGTTCAAATTTAAATACAAATCAATTATTTATAAGTAAAACAGATCTTAGTAATCTACTTGTAGAAAAATTCTATCCTACTACTAATGACATCTCTGATATTAGAGTTACAGATAATAGTATAAATAATTATTATGATTTTTTGGGGGTAACTGGATATTGTATTAATAATAACGGTACTCGAGAAGGCTTTTTAGCTAATTTTGATATTTTTTCCAATATACCCTCAACTTTAAGTTTCTCAAAATGGTCAGGGTATGAATATCCTATTACATTGCCATTTAGAGATGCATATTTTCAACATATTATTTCTAGAGATAATATGGCTGTTTCACCTAATTATTCATATATTCTTTATGGGTTACCATTCGCACCTTATTTACCATATTCCTATATTGCTGAATATTATCCAGATATATCTTTCACTCATTGTTCTGATTTAGCTTATAATATTAATGGCATTATTAATACTCAATTTGATACAATACATGATAGTGTTATAGTTGAAAATAATTCAGATACTTTAATATTAATACAACACAGTGCGCAACAAAATTTATATAATGAATGTGATGTTGCTTATTATAATAATATTAT
>CAIWDQ010000397.1 GCA_903911455.1 uncultured bacterium | reverse complement strand
TAAAAGATGCAGAAGAAATTTGTAGAATAATTGGAAGTATTCAAATTACAGCAAAGAAAAACATTATTTTAAATTAGAATTCGTAATTCGTAATTCATAATTCGTAATTACATTAAGAGTCGTTATCATTAGGTTGGTAACGGCTCTTTTTGTATGACCTCACTCCCTTCGACAAGTTCAGGGACCCTTATTATCGGTCCCTGAGCTTGTCGAAGGGCTTCTCATTTATATTTAAACCCGAGCTTCGGTTATAAATATAAAAATCATCATAAAAATAAAAAAAACCTAACAGGAAAGAAAAATACCTGTTAGGTTGAATTCTTGAATCGCCAAATCACCAAATCGCTATATCCCTAAATCATCTTACTTACAGCCAGCCACGCCATAAGTCCCATGCCTGTTTCGAGAGCGTCTTCATCAATATTAAAAGTATTGGTATGAAGATTAGAAATGATGCCTTTACTTTCGTTGCGGATGCCTAAACGATAGAAACATGCAGGAATCTTTTGTGAGAAATAAGCGAAATCTTCGGCAGTCATACGCATCGGGAGTTCTTCTACATTATCATCACCAAGAAAGGTTTTTGCATTACTAAAAACATGCTCAGTAACATCAGCATCATTCACCAAAAAAGGATAACCTTTATCAATAATAACATCACAGCTACCACCCATAGCTTCGGCAATAGATTGTGTCATCTTAGTAATCTTAAGATGAGCTTCGGCACGCCATTCTTCATTAAAAGTACGAAGAGTACCATCAATAGTAACTATATCAGGGATAATATTGGTGCGGCCATTGCCAATTATCTTACCAAAAGAAAGCACAGTAGGGATATCAGGACGCGCATTTCGGCTCACAATTTGTTGTAAAGCAATTATAATATGAGATGCAATAACGATAGGATCAACATTCAATTCGGGCGTAGCACCGTGACCACCTTTGCCTTTAACAGTCAAATAGATTTCGTCTGTAGAAGCCATGTACTTTCCTGCTCTGACACCCATCTTACCAGCATTCATTGTAGGTAATACATGCTGTCCGATAATAAGATCGGGCTTAGGATTCTCCAGAACACCTTCATTAATCATTGCAAGTGCACCCCCGGGAAACTTTTCTTCGGAAGGTTGAAAAATAAGTTTGACAGTGCCGTGTAATTGTTCTTTAAGATTAAAAATAATCTTAGCAGCACCAAGCAAACAAGCCACATGAGCATCGTGTCCGCAAGCATGCATCACACCATCGTTCACCGACTTATAATTAATATCATTCTGCTCAAGAATAGGCAAAGCATCCATATCAGCACGCAAAGCAATACATATCTTATCAGGATTATTGCATTTAAATAATGCAACAATACCCGTTTTTGCAATACCTTTAGTAAATGGAATACCGATCTCAGTCAGCTTTGCAGCAATGTATTCAGAAGTCTTAACTTCCTCAAAGCCCAGTTCAGGATGTGTATGAATATGTCGTCTGATCTCGGTTATTTCACCAAGATATTCAGACGACATTTCTTTGATTCTATTGATTATTTCTTTCATTTAATAATATTAACACCTATAATATATATAGTGTTATGAAATCAGATTCAATTAATTCTTAATTATCTTATAAGTTTTCAGATCAACATCACCGATCTGAAGCATATAAACGCCAGAAACAAGTTTGCTGATATCAATCTTAGTAGTTTCATCATAAATCTTACCAGATACTATTTGTCTGCCTAAATTATCAACAACATAATAAACAGTCCCGATTGTAAATTGAGATGTCTTAACTGTTACGATATCATTAGCAGGATTAGGATAAATAACAGAAGTATTATCTTTAGTAATAGTATTGATGCCGGCGCCACAAGTGGTCGCTTTAGCATCAGGACTCCAGGTAGGATTGTTGTATAAAGTGCCATCAAAATGATGAGATGTAAGATCATGAACAATGGTTCCGCCACCTTCTTCAAAGTTCCAGAAAGCTATTAGTCCAGTTTCAGTTCCAAGCGGAGGACAAGCTTTATATTGATTAATCTGAGTTGGGGTTAAAGCAATATTCCACAATTCAACCTGATCAATATTGCCCGAAAACAAACGGCCACCCTGAATTGTATAAGGAACCGAACCGATATTTAGATTATACATTGAAGGATTGATAGTGCCGGTATAGCTTAAGCTTCCCGAATTCACACCGTTGATATAAACATTCATAGTTGTACCATCGAAAGTTGCAGCAACATGTGTCCAGACATTTGTAGGCATAGTTGTTGATGAAATTACTTCCTTCCACAATCCACTACCTGAGCTTATGTTAAATGAAAGCTGTCCACCGTTTCCACAACGTAAAGCGTAACCTGCAGAACCCGGATTCCAGTCGTCTTTGCCTACAATATAATTACTCCAAACATTAGTTCCGTAATTAATAGCCTTAATCCAAGCCTCAATTGTAATTGCAGTTGTTGGATTTAACAAAGTGTTATGAGGAACACTTATCGAATCGCTAACACCATCAAAAAGTATTGACACGGTATTGGTTTGGGCAAATGTAAACATTGTTGATGTTACAAATAAAGTTAAAAATAAAAGTCTTTTCATATTGTTTATAATTTTAATCTCATTCAATAAGGTTTGAATGTAAACCCCGTTGTTTTATGTGGTTTCTGGACTCCACTTTTCATTAATATGTTTTATAAAATCAAAAGCAAAAATAATAATTTTATTAAAGATACTAATATAATTCTTTACTATTTTTCTTATTTCAATGTTAAAACTATACAATGATATATATTAAGAGATCATTTCTTTTGCTTTCGCGAAAGCATTCTCTAAACCCGCAGGGTTTTTACCACCGGCAGTTGCAAAGAAAGCCTGTCCGCCACCACCACCTTGTATCTCTTTAGCAATTTCTCTAACTATCTTTGATGCGTCCAGACCTTTATCAGCAACAAGGTTTTCAGAAATCATAACATTTAAACCTGCTTTGCCATCAGCTTCATTACCCAAAACTAGGAAAAGGTTTTCAATATTACTTTTCATAGCAAAAGAAAGATCTTTGATAGTAGCTGCATCCAATTCAATTTTAGCAGCAATAAAATTAATACCATTGATATTTTGAATACTCTTTGTCAAAGTTTCTTGAAGATTACCTGCTTTTTCTTTATTAAATTGAGCGATCTGTTTAGTGAGTTCTGTATTTTCTTCTTGTAAAGATTTAATACTTTTTAGGATGTCTTTAGTATTCTTTAATAGTTCAGTTATTTCATTTAATAAATTGTCCTTATCATTAAAAAAAGCTAAAGCTTTAGTAGCTGTAATCGCTTCAATACGACGAACCCCGGCAGCAATTGCACTCTCTGAAGTTATCTTAAATAAGCCAATGTTACCAGTTGCAGTTACGTGAGTCCCACCACATAATTCAATAGATTCACCAAACTTAATTACACGTACATTATCACCATACTTTTCGCCAAACAAAGCCATAGCTCCCATATTCTGAGCTTGCTCAATAGGGATGCTTCTTTTTTCATCTAATAAAAGGTTCGCGCGTATCTTATTATTAACAATGGTTTCAACTTTAGTAATTTCCTCATCACTCATCTTTGAGAAGTGAGAGAAATCAAATCTTAACCTTTCATCATCAACCATAGAACCTTTCTGCTCAACATGAGTTCCTAAAACTTCGCGTAAAGCGGCATGCAAAAGATGAGTAGCACTATGATTATTCTCAGTCTGTTTGCGTTTATCCAAGTCAATGGTAGCAATAAAATCAGCAGTAACATCTTTTGGCAACTCAGGAGTTAAATGAACAACAAGATTGTTTTCCTTTTTGGTATCAGTGATGATGATCTTTTCATTATCATTTGTAAGAATACCTTTATCACCAACTTGTCCACCAGACTCGGCATAAAAAGGAGTCTGATTAAAGACCAACTGGAAGTAAGTTTTATCTTTTGCTTTAACTTTACGATATTTTATAATCTCAACATCAGTTGAAAGAAGATCGTAACCAACAAACTTTGTTTCATCCGTATCAGCTTTAAGAACCACCCAATCATCTGTATCAACAACAGCAGCCTGACGTGAACGGGCTTTCTGCTCTTCCATACATTTGCTGAAATCATTCATGTCAACATCAAACCCTTTTTCCTTTGCAATCAGTTGAGTTAAGTCAATTGGAAAGCCAAAGGTATCAAAGAGTTCAAAGGCAAATCTACCTTCAATAGTTTTAGATGTGATATTATTAAGATAAGTTTCAAACTTTTGAATGCCCGAAGCAAGTGTCTTCAAGAAAGAAACTTCTTCTTCTATTAAGACTCGTCTTATAAGTTCATTTTGAGCTTTAAGTTCAGGGAAATAATCACCCATCTGATTTACTAGAACAGGTAATAATTCAAACATAAAAGGTTCCTTAAAGTCAAGGAATGTATAACCGTAACGAACAGCACGGCGAAGAATACGACGGATAACATAACCTGCCTTGTTATTTGAAGGTAACTGCCCATCTGCAATAGCAAAACTAACTGCACGCAAATGATCTGAAATAACACGCATTGCAATATCTGCTTTAGTATCCTTACCATATACTTTACCTGACAATTTAGCTAACTCCTGAATCAATGGCTGGAAAACATCTGTATCATAATTAGATTTTGTTTGTTGCAAAACCATGCACAAACGTTCAAAGCCCATACCTGTATCAACATGCTTAGCTGGTAATGAAACCAGTTTGCCATCATTCATCCTGTTAAACTCAATGAATACATTGTTCCAAATCTCAATAACAAGATGATGATCGTGATTAACTAAATTCTTACCGGCAACTAATTTCTTTTCATTTTCATCTCTTAAATCAATATGAATCTCCGAACATGGGCCACAAGGACCTGTATCACCCATTTCCCAGAAGTTGTCTTTCTTAGAACCAAACAATATTCTATCTTCAGAAATATATTGTTTCCAGATATCATAAGCTTCCATATCTTTAGGCAACCCATCACTATCATCACCACCAAAAACAGTTACATAAAGATTCTCTTTGTTTATCTTATAAACCTCTGTGAGTAATTCCCAAGCCCAAGCAATGGCTTCTTTCTTAAAGTAATCACCAAACGACCAGTTGCCTAACATCTCAAACATTGTATGATGATAAGTGTCGTGTCCAACTTCTTCCAAATCGTTATGTTTCCCTGAAACACGTAAGCATTTTTGAGAATCTGCAATCCTATTATATTTAATTGGAGAGTTCCCTAAAAAGATATCTTTAAACTGATTCATCCCTGCATTTGTAAACATGAGGGTAGGATCGTTCTTTATAACCATCGGAGCAGATGGTACTATTTGATGTTGTTTAGACTGGAAAAAATCCAGAAATGTCTTTCTAACTATTGATGAATCCATAAGTTCTTAGTTCAATTATATTGATGTTTAAGTTTTTTTAAGAATAAAAAGACTGCAAAAGTACTTTATATTCCTTAATTTTGCGAATATTATATCACTTTTTCTTATAACAATCAAAAAATAATAACTGTTCACTAATGCCAAAAAAGATTAGATATCACTTCAATGTACATTCTTTGTCTATTGAGAAAGTTAGGATAACTTTCAGAGATAGATTTAAGAAGCTATTGTCCATTGCTGCATTTGGGTCTGTTTTCGCGGCAGTTGTAATGTTATTAGCTTATAACTTTTTTAATTCTCCTAAAGAAAAAATGCTTTCACGCGAAATTGAGCAATACAAAATGCAGTATGATGTTATGAATAATAAACTCAATAATATATCTGCTGTATTAAAGGATATTGAAAATAGAGATGATAATATTTATAGAGTTATTTTTGAAGCAGAACCAATACCTAATTCTATCAGAAACTCAGGGATTGGTGGCGCTGATCGTTATGGTGAACTTGAAGGATTAACCAATTCGGAAAGAATTATAGAGACTGCTAAAAAGATAGATAAGATCTCTCGTCAATTGTATGTTCAATCTAAGTCATTTGACGAAGTTTTCAATATGGCTAAGAATAAAGAAGATATGATGAAACATCTTCCTGCTATTATGCCTTTGCTAAAAAGTCAGGCAAGTATTATTTCAGGATTTGGTTTGCGTTTTCATCCAATTCTTAAGTATCGTCGTATGCATACAGGTATTGATATTGCTGCTGCAAAAGGAACTCCTATCTATGCAACTGCTGATGGAACAGTTGAAGAAGCAGAAAGAGAAAGTGGTTATGGGAATGTAGTTATGATAAATCATGGTTATGGATATGAAACACTTTACGGTCATATGCAGAGTATTAAAGTTAAGAATGGTCAGAAAGTTAAGCGTGGTGAAATTATTGGTTGGGTAGGTAATACAGGACTTGCCGAAGCACCTCACGTACATTACGAAGTTATCTTAAATGGAACTAAAGTAAATCCTGTTTATTTCTTTTATAATGATCTTACTCCAAAGGAATATGAGAAAGTTATTGAGAAAGCAAATGAAGAAAACCAATGCTTATCTTAATAGCTGATTTCTGTTAATCCCTTTATTTATTTCAATAATATAGTTATCCGAAAAATTAATCGTGCACTCGCTATAATTATAGTTGCGTTCGCTAAAATTATCAGTGCGTTCCATTTTTTTATAATTGCGTTCGGGAAATCTAATAGTGCGTTTCACTTTTTTATATGTGCGTTCTGAAAATCTATACGTGCGTTCCACTTTTTTATATGTGCGTTCGGAAAATCTATGCGTGCGTTCCACTTTTTTATGCGTGCGTTCGCATTTTTATACGTTTCAGTTTATTTTAATATCCGAGACATCGGGAAAATTATAATATACGATGCAAGAATTACACTATAAGATGCACTCATTATAGTATATGATGGAAAAACTATCCGAGACATCGGGAGAATTATAGTATACGGCGCAAGAATTACACTATACGACGCACTCATTATAGTATATGATGGAAAAACTATCCGATACATCGGGAAAATTATACTATACGATGGGAAATTTATAGTATACGATGGGAAATTTATAGTATACGGCGCACTAACTATACTATACGATGAATAAATTATACTATACATCGGAAAAATTATACTATACGAAGCACTCACTATAGTATACGGCGCATATTTATACTATACCTCGCATATTTATACTATACCTCGCATATTTATACTATTTCAGGTAAAAAAAATACTCAGTTAAGAGGATCTTTTAATTTTGTATGAAGAATATTTTAGGTTTTCTTTTTATTAAAGAAGTCGCCGACCAGATAGCCAACTGCGGTTCCCCACAGAATCATCAGGAAGGGATTGGAAGTAAGGTTACAGTTGCCTGATTTGCAGCTTACATTGCTATAATAAAGAAAGCCTCCTATTGCGCCAGCTATCATGCCAAATAAATTAGCACGACTTACATTGCGCTTAAGGTAGTTTATGAATTTGTTGCCTTCAATGTTGTTATCTTCCACTTATTTAACTTCTTTTAATGCATTCACCAACGTCATTTTATCTTGTAAACCTACTAAACGTTTAATTTCTTTGCCATCTTTAAAAATGATGATTGTAGGGATACTATGAATGCCAAATTTATTTGATGTTTCTTTGTTTTTGTCAACATCCATTTTATAAATTTTAACTTTCTTGTCGGAATTTTCATTAGCAATTTCATCAACAATAGGACCTTGGCGACGACATGGACCGCACCAGGTTGCCCAGAAATCAACCATAGTGATATCTTTTTTTATTGTTTTATCAAAGTCACCATCAGTAAGTATTAATACTTTAGGTTTGGTTTCAGTTTTAACTTCCTTTTGGCTGTAAATTTTAACTGAGAATACTGTTAATACAATTATTAGTATTAAAGGAATAATAAATAGCTTTTTCATTGATCTTAATTTTAATTTATTATGTTTGAATATTTATTTTAATTTTAATTTGCTTACAAATCTTATACCAATATCAATATATAATGATTTTATAAACAAAAATAGTTGTATAAAGTTTAAACTTCGGGCTCTTGCTGGCTTAAACAATGAAAACTTCCCAAGCCCCATATAATGTCAGATGAATCAATACCAATTACTTTACGGTCAGTAAAACATTTAGTTAAGATATCAATAGCTGTCTGATCAGATTTACAATCGTATGTTGGAACGATAACACTATCATTCGCAATATAAAAATTGGCATATGATGCTGGAACCCGCTGATCTTCTATATAAATAGGATCAGGCATTGGGAGTTCAACTATATTGAGCTGCTTGCCATTAAGTAGGCGAACTTTTTTAAGAATATTTAGATTCTCAAGTAAAGGTTTATGATTATAATCATCTTTATTTGGCTCAACAACAGTAACAACAGTATCTTCGTTTACAAAACGTGTAATATCGTCCACATGACCGTTGGTATCATCACCTTCAATACCATCATTTAACCAAATAATTTGTTCAACACCATAATATTGATACAGATAGAACTCAATTTCGTCTTTTTTGAGGCCCGGATTGCGATTCTCATTTAATAAACAAGCTTCAGATGTAATTAGTGTTCCTTTGCCATTGAAATCAACTGAACCACCCTCCATTACAACTCCCGGAGAAAAGAAAGGCAGGTTGAACTTACGTGCTATAAGTTTGGGTATATTATTGTCAAGATCAAACGGATACTTATTGCCCCACGCATTATATTCCCAATCAACAATAATTTTATTGCGATTTGCCTTAGGATTAATTAAAAAAGCAGGTCCATGATCTCTACACCATGCATCATTAGTGGGATGTATAAAAAAATTAACCTTATTTAAATCAATATTAATAATCTCAAATTGGTTTCTTAATAAAAAAACCATATCATCATTCTGAACATTAATATTTACATATTCACCTTTAGTAAGTTCTTTTATAAACTGATGATATGAAGGGTAAATTGTGTTAATTCTATCGGGCCAGGAGTTCTCGTTATGTGGATAACTAAGCCAGGTAGCTTTATGTCTTTCCCATTCAGCCGGAAAGCGATAACCAAGATCGCGTGGTGTTTTAGTGTAATCTATTCCCATAAAAATTATATATTATTCATCAATAAATCTTTTAAGTATTGGGCTGTAAGTATCTATTCTTCTGTCGCGTAGAAAAGGCCAGTGGATACGATACTCATTTGTTTTGTTTAAATCAACTTCCTGCACATGAATTTCTTCTTTATCATGGGATGCTTCGTATAAAACTGTTCCAAAAGGATTGCTCACAAATGAACCACCCCAGAAAATCATCTCGCCTTCATTACCAGTACGGTTAACACTTACAACATGCACGCCGTTAGCAATTGCATGACTCCTTTGAATTGTTTGCCATGCATTATATTGTTCGGTATTTACTTCATCAGACTGACTTTTAGCCCAGCCAATTGCAGTAGGATAAAATAATATTTCGGCACCTTTAAGAGCAGTTATGCGGGCAGCTTCAGGATACCATTGATCCCAGCAAATTAATGTGCCAATTGAAGCATATTTAGTTTTGAATACTTTATAATCAAGATCGCCAGGAGTAAAATAAAATTTTTCGTAGTAAGCAGGATCATCAGGTATGTGGTTTTTGCGATATTTGCCTAAGTATGTGCCATCAGCATCTAAAACTGCAACTGTATTATGATACAAACCTTCAGCTCTTTTTTCAAATAATGAAGCTATTATAACTACATTAAGTTCTTTAGCTAAATTACTGAAAATATCAGTGGTTAAGCCGGGAATTGCTTCAGCGAGTTTAAAGTTGTCATAATCCTCAACATCACAAAAGTATAATGATGCAAATAATTCTTGTAAACAAATTATCTGAGCACCTTTTTGAGCAGCTTCTCTAATTTTAATAATAACTTTATTGATATTAGATTCCTTGTCGCTAACACAAGACATCTGTATCAAACCTATTTTTACTTTTCTGTTTCCCACTCTTTAAGAATGTTTAAAATTAATAATGTTGTCTCTAATTATTCTTTTTTTAAGTTAATTTGAGTTGACAAAGATAGTAATTTTTTTTATTTAAGATACACTAATGTAATTCCATCACCACCACGTTCAACATGTTCATCTTTATAACTCTTAACCTCATCAACGCTTCTAAGGTACTCTCTTATAATTTTACGAAGGATGCCATTGCCTTTGCCATGAAGTATTTTTAATTCATAAACACTTAATAGAATTGCATCATCAATTAAGGTCTTAACTATTGCAAGTGAGTCTTCTGCACGCTTACCTCTTAAGTCAACTGATGGTTTAAAAGCTGCTGCTTTAGCATTTAAATCGCTAATAACATTGCCATAAGTGTTTTGTTTTGATGGTCTGGCTTGTTGCTTTGCTTCCTTTCTTGAAACTTTTACAAGCTGATTTAAAGGTAATGTAACTTTTACAGAATTAGCTAACACTAATGCCTTATTATTTTTAATATCCTCTACTTCACCAACAGTTTGCTGTCCTATAATTCTAACGAAATCACCAATAAGAATGGGAGATTCGTCAACTTCTTCAACTTGTTTTTTATATTTAAATGATTGTTGAGATTTCTTTTCAGATTTTTCTTTTGGTTCTAATTTATCGGCAAATTTATCTAAAGATTCTCTGGCTTCTTTAGTAACATCTTTATCTGCATTACTTTCTTTAATAGTTCTGATAGCATTCTCAATTAAACGATTTGATTGTCGGATTAGTTCTTTAGCATCATCTTTAGCTTGTTTGATGATAGCTCTTTTATTGGTTTCAAGTTCATCATTAAGCTTTTGATATTTATCTATAATATCCGAAAGAAAATCATCAGCAACTTTAAGTTCGGCTTCTTTTTTAGCAATATTTACTTTATCTACTTCTAATTGCTGAAGCTGATTTTCAAAATTAAGATGAGATTTGCCTGATTTATTAGATGCAAGGTCAAGTATCTCTTTTTGTAAACCTATATTATTAGCAATCTCAAAAGCAAAAGAACTTCCCGGCTTACCGATTGAAAGCTTATATAAAGGACGCATAAGTTTGGTGTCAAAAAGCATAGCCCCATTCACAATTCCTTCATTATTATCAGCCATAAGCTTA
Organism: uncultured bacterium; assembly: GCA_903911455.1. Classification (GTDB taxonomy): domain Bacteria; phylum Bacteroidota; class Bacteroidia; order Bacteroidales; family JACABE01; genus JBAXLO01. Next base: position 1,966 of record CAIWDQ010000397.1, on the reverse strand, counting down.
AGATTAGAATAGTGAGTTGTAACTACTCCAAAAGCTTTTTTGGTGTTAAGATGCTCAAGAATAGCTTCGGCAATAGCTCCACCTAATTGAGGCTCGGTACCTGCACCAAATTCATCAATTAGAAACAAGGTGCTGGAAGAAACTTTAGCAACAAGTGTCTTCATGTTTAATAAATGAGAACTATAGGTGCTTAAATCATTCTCAATAGATTGTTCGTCGCCGATATCAATAAAAACATTTTCAAAAATACCTGTTTCAGATGTCTCTTTCATAGGAATAAGCAAACCACATTGAAGCATGTATTGCAATAATCCGACAGTTTTGAGGCAAACAGATTTACCACCTGCATTTGGGCCTGAGATGATTAGAATTCTGTTTTTATTGTTTAGATTAATCTTTAAAGGCTCAACAACTTTCTTTTGTGCTTTGTGCGAAAGGAATAATAATGGATGCTTTGCGAAATACCAATCAATGATTGGCTTATTATTAAACAATGGTTTAACGGCTTCAATTGAAATTGCGAACTTTGCTTTAGCTCTGATGAAATCCATCAAAGCAAGAAAATGGTATGCATTCTTAAGTTCATGGCTGAAAGGACGCATATAATCGGTAAGTTCTGTAAGAATCTTAATGATCTCAATACGTTCGTCATTTTCAAGCTCACGAATCTCATTATTAAGTTCAAAAACTTCCTCTGGCTCAATGTAAAAAGTTTGTCCTGTTGCAGATGCATCATGAACAAAGCCTCTTATCTTTCTTTTATTAGTTGCATTAATTGGGATTACTGCACGTCCGTTACGGATAGTAACAGTAACATCATCTGGAGTCCAGCCTTCTTTCTTTGCTTGATTTAAAGTTTGATTTAATTTCTTTTCAGCATTAGCTGTCTTTTGTTTAAGTGCTTTACGAATTGATTTTAACTCAGAAGAGGCATCGTCATTTATCTCTCCTTTATCATCCATTATTCTGCTAATTGATTTTATTAAACCTTTATCAATAAAAACATTTGCAGATAATTTATGAAGTTCAGTGTATTTTATCTCATCAGTATCTGTATTCAAAAACTTAAGACAATCTATAATTGTATTTAACGAAAGTTTGAGTTCAAAGAGGGGTTCCTGACTAATAAATGTACCGATAACACGGATTCTATCTATCTCATCGGTCAAATCAAAATAATCTTGTGAAGGGAAATTGTTATCAAATAATAAAATCTGACGAAACTCTTCGGTTTGGTCAAGCAAGGTATTAATCTGATCATAATTAACTTTAAACCCAATGTTATCAATCAACTTTACGCCAAGTTGACTAATACATTCGTTCTTCAACAATTGTCTGATCGTATCAAAACCTAATTTAGTTTCTATGTTAGAAGGATATATCAATTTATTTTTTTTGCAAAGATAAGGAAAATTAGCTTATGAAAGAAAGGCAACAGGCAATAGGCAATAGGCAATAAGGGAAAAGGCTTTTAGGATGTAGGCTATTAGGCTTTTAGGAATACAATTATTAGGTAAATAGCTAACTGTTGTTCGCATATTTTCTGATATATTTATTTAAATGAATTATGGGGTATTCTAAAAAAGTATTGAGTTTTTACGGACGCTTAACAGGTAGTCATATTTGGATAAATAGTTGTCATTATCACTTGCTGAGTTGTTCTTTTCACTTGCTGAGTCGTTCTTTTCACTTGCTGAGTCGTCATTTTCACTTGCTCAAAAGCTATTTTTACTTGCTGAGGAGAAAAAGTCACTGCTTGAGTCGTTCTTTTTGATGATATTTTTGCTATTATCACTTGCTGGAGTGTCAAAGTCACTTGCTGAGATGACATTATCACTTGCTGAGACGCCATTATCACTTGCTGAGATGTCATTATCACTTGCTGAGATTCTGTTTTTAAGGAATTATGTATTAAATATCAGGGCAATATGAGTATTTAGTAAAATTGAGTCCTTTTATCAATTGT
>CAIWDQ010000396.1 GCA_903911455.1 uncultured bacterium | reverse complement strand
TCTCTCATTTTATGTCACTTATCTTTTATATGAATTAAAATTTCTTACCAGATGCAACATGCAAGGTGTAGGAAACACTTTGTTTGGAGTAGGAAACACTTTGTTTGGAGCAGGAAACACTTTGTTTGGAGTAGGAAACACTTTGTTTGAAGCAGGAAACATTTTGTTTGGAGCAGAAAACATTTTGTTTAGAGCAAGAAACACTTTGTTTGGAGCAGAAAACATTTTGTTTGGAACAGAAACCATTTTGTTTAGAGCAGGAAACACTTTGTTTGGAGCAGGAAACACTTTGTTTGGAACAGGAAACACTTTGTTTGATGCAGGAAATACTTTGTTTTCATGTTTTTTGGGAAATTAAGTATTTAATATCATTCTATTTAATTTCACACTCATCAAACTTTTTAAAAAGCCAATAGCCAGTAATTGTTTAATTACTGGCTATTGGCTGTTTTAGTTGACTATATTACTTAGTTAATATTAATTTATTAACAAGTCGTTTGTCTTTAAATTCGAGAGAATAATAATAAACACCTGCAGGAAGATCAGTTAAATGAAGATCCATTGAATGTTTACCTGTAGATACTTTCTCTTGTCTTGAATATACATTTCGACCTAAAATATCAACTACATTGAACTTAATTTCACCAGATAATGGTACATAATATTCAATTTTAGTTAATCCATTAGTTGGGTTAGGTATATTCTGTCCAAGCCACATATTTGCAAGTGCATCTTCTTCGATTCCAACAGTAATATTAAGTGTATAGGATGGAGAAGGATTTCCAACTCCACAAGCATTAACACCACTAACTTTTAATACAAAAGCACCAGAAGAACCGACACTATTAAATGTAACAGTAACAGAGGTATCATTTGGTAATCCAGGAGTAATAACAGCGCCAGGATAAGTACAAGTCCATAAATATGATGTTGCTAAATTTACTTTATTTACTGTAAAAATAATATTCTGACCTGCTGTTAAAATATTATGGTTTCCAGGATTAGAGACATTTGATATTGCAGCAGCACCAGAAGGCACCGAGCATAAATGAATAGTCTTGCAAGTTTTGTCATTTGGTGAATATGCATCATTAGTTAATGTAGTCCATGAGCATACATTAAATGAAGACCCGGCAGGAGCTACAAATGTGCTTGTAAATGTAAACTGGATAGTATCAAGTCCTCCAGGTGTGCCTACAGGTTTCAAAGTACCAGTCCAAGTTTCTGTAACTGCAGGCTGTGGGTTTCTTTGATATGTAATAGGGACAGAAGTAATAGTAGAAGTACCATAGTTTCTTAAAACTACTTTTATTTTAACAGTAGAATTTGTTGCAACTAAGGTATCAGGTAATATAATTTCTGAAATACCAACATCTTTCATTGCTGGATTTACTGTTATTATTTTACAGTTACCATCATTATTGGTATAGAAGTCACCTACAACCTGAGTAAAGGCACAGATTGTAAATGGACTTGGAGTAGGAGTTATAGTAATAGGTGTAGAGAATACAAATGGTGCTGATGTCGAACCCGGTGCAATAGGAACTCCTGTATAAGTATCAGTCACTGGTGTATTATTACCAACCTTATAATACAATGGGAAATTAGATAATGTATTAGTTCCATAGTTTTTAATTAAAACTGTTGGATATATAACATCCCCTACAAGTACATTAGTAGTTGGATCTGTAATACTAAGTACACCTCCATCTTGTGGAATAGGAGCTAAAGTAATAGAAAGATCATCGATAGCCCAACCGTTCAGATTTGGTCCTGTTGTTCCGGAATTAAATATAAACCTAAATCTAAGTATATTTCCTAAATTAGTTAGATTACTTAATTTATATGTACTAAGTTCCCAAGTTGGTGAAGTCCCTGTCCATGTACCTGCAGCAACATTATACCAGTTAGAAGCATTAGGGTCATTTTGAATCCCTAAAGCAATCCAATTACCATTTAAATCCATATACTCAATAGATGCTGTTGCACCTGTACCAAGTTGTCTCCATTGCCAGAATTTCAATGAATCAGGGGCATTTGTACTAATATTAAATGCTGGAGAATATAAATAACTCTTATTACTATTTGGGTAATTATTAGTTAAATCAGTAACCCATGCTTTTCCACTACCGCCATGTGAATAATTTATAACAGATTTATTTGGTGTTCCTTGAGCCCATAAATTATTTATTGGAGTACCTCCAGATGTATCGGGAACATACCAATAATAGTTAGTTTCAAAATCATCATTATATGCTGGTGAAGTTGAATATTCTTTAAAGAATCTTAAATGAATTGTATCGTTGATAAAATTATTATCCTGAGGGATACCGCCATTAGGATTTGAAGTATAAACCGTTAAATTATTCCACCCAAAGTTTATTGGCATCGGATTAAGAAGAAGATTATTAGTATCAAGAGCAACTTTTGGATTGAAATAGAATTGTTGAGAAGGTAGATTAATACCATTAATATTTACATTAACAGATACACTTCCTAATGAATCAGTACCATAGTTTCTCACTAAAACTCTAGGACTAATATTCAATAAAGGACCATAAGATATAAATTTAGTAGGAGTATTTATACTAGGGATTCCAGCATCATTAGTAATAGGAGGAATTATTGCAAGAGTATAGTCTTCTGTTTCACCTGTTGTATATGTATTACAAGCCGGAGCAATGTTATTCTGATCAAATACAACTCTCATTCTAGTTAATCCAATCGATGCAGTAGAAGGTATAGAAATCTGTACAGGCATAACATTACTAGCAGTTGTAAAGGTAATAGTTCCAGCTAAATCTGTAGCATCCCATACTCCATTTCTATTATAATCTATATATACGTTACATTTACCTGTTGGCATAGTATTTAAAGTAGTTATTAAACTTACAGTCATGGTATAAGTAAACCCAGGGATTACAACTCCCGGAGCTACAGTAGATGTGAAGTTTGAATAAGTTCCTGTTGCCATATTATTCCCTAAAACCGGTGCAGCAACACCATTATTAATACCTGCAAAGTTAACATTACCAATATCAGAACCAGCTGTAGAAGTAGCAGCAGATATACAATATACAGGTGGGTTGTTAGTAACAGTCTTAGAAGCTGAATCATTCAATGCAGTTGCATCATTAGATAAAACAGTCCATGCTTTTATATTATATGTAACTCCGTTAAGACCAAAATCTCCTGTATGAGTTAATGTTATTGATTTAGTAGCATTTGATAATATGGTATCATTTGGACGTAGTTCAGAAACTATTGGGCCATTATCAATCTGAAAATCTATATAAAATCCACCATTTATTGGAGCTAAACCATAGTTTTTAACATTAACTGAAATAGCTTCGTGAGTAGTTAAATTAACTGCTGTTGATGGAGCAGTAATTGCAACTACACCAGCATCAATAGAAGGCTGTGGGTTAACATTTGCAATTAATGGAACTCTTGCACTAGTACAACCTGGTTGTGAAAGAAGAACTCTTATGTTAGGCCTTGTATTACCTAAAGTTCCGGCAGATGTTGGAGGAGTAATATTTTGTGTAAAGAATTCATGAGTAGAGTTAGTTGTAGATGAACCATAGAAAATAGGATACGAACTGCTACCACCACTTCCATAATTAGCTTCACACAGAACTATTAAATTCCCAGAACTATAAGTAAACGGAACATTAAGATTGATATTATTCCATCCTAACGAATTAAATGTATTAGTACCACTATATACTAATGCAGCTCCTGAAATTAGATTAGCCCAAGTTTGAGATGTTAAATTAGTTGTAGAAGGTGATACTTGCTTTATGTAAATTTTCACAGGAACGCTGGTTGGTGAAGATGTTGCAACTTGCCATTGAAGTTGACTGATCAATCCATTTCTACCAATTTCATTACTTTGATAGATTGAAGCACTTCTTGAATAACCATAATTAGCATTAAATGGGTATGATTGATTAATAGTACCGGCTCCTACTATAACATCAGCACCAGATTTTGATTCTACATAATAAGTTGTAGTATTATATAGATAAGGTGTAATATAAGTATTGCCACTTCCTAATTGTGTTGTTCCAGTTTGAGCAGCATACCAATAATTTTGGTCGTTACTAGGTGAAACAGCAGTTAGTGTTGCAGGTGCAGCATAAGGAACAGTTACATTACTAACAACCGGACTAGGAGGAGTATGTAATGAAGCTACCACAATAGATGCGCTATCATTGAATGAAATATTATCCCCAAGCAATTTTACCCAAGCATTAATAGTATAAGCAGAGTCATATGCAGTAGCAAACAACCCTACAGGAGTATTAAATTTATATGTTAAAGTACTTCCAGAATTTATTACACTTGGAACAATTTCATTAGCAACAAAGCTACTACCTAAAACTTGATAATAAGCTCTCAAGCCTCCATTAATCTGATTTATACCATTATTCTTAATAGTTATTCTTACTGTATCAGTAGTAAGATTACACCCACCATTTATTTGCTGCATCGAAACAAGCTGAGCATCATAAAGCGGATTACCATAGAAAGCTTTAGTAACAGTATCATTAAATGTGTTTGAGTCACCTCCTAATGAAGTATAAGCTTTAATTGTATTAGCACCAGCTGGCACAATAAAATTCTGATTAATTGGGAAAGTTACAATATCGGTTGTTCCTGGAGGAACAGTATCTAAAACTGTAGTTGAATAAACAGTTAATCCCCCATTAATTTTAAAGTGAACAGGAATTTGAGTTTTTGTATCTAACCCAAAATTCTTAATAATACATTTAACATTAATATTTGCATTTTCATTTTCGGTAGGATTAGGGAATAAGACACTTATAACCCCAAAATCATTATGTAATAATGAGACTTCAACAGCTCCTATAGTAGGTATAATTGCTCTTATTTTCCCATCAATATCATTAGTTACAGAACTTAAATATTTACCTGTAGCACTTAAATTAGTTGATGCTAGATGTAAATTAGTTGGAGAAATGAATACTGGATCTAGTGCAATAGAATGTAATTCATTCCCATTTGCTGAAGCTTTTAAATTTGACAAACTTGTTTGATTACTTGTCCAGTATGCTAAATTTGTTCCTGTTGAATAAATATTATTATAATCTGCAGTATCAACTGATGTAGCAGTTGACATATAATAAGCAAAACCACCACCTGAATTTACAAAGTTATTATCAAATAATTTAAGATGTCCTCCTCCATTTACATATAATGTCCTACCACTTGTAGAGATTACTCCTACATTAAATGAATTGGCCATAAAGTTTAAATAACTTGAATTAACTGAATTCAAACCAGAGCTAACAGAAGAAGTAATACCACCTGTCACAGATACAGTATTATTTGCAATAAATCCTCTTGCAGGATCTGTACTTGAGCAATTATTGAAATACATCCCATTATAAGTCCCAGAGTTATTTAACACAAGTTGATTTTTAGTAACTTCTATAGCGTTTGTAACATAATTCAAGTAAATACCATATGCATTACCGGAAGAAACTACTGAGGTCAATTTATTCTTCTTAATCATTAATGAATCTTGATACGAAGAATAGATACCTCCAAAATAGAAACCATTAATATCATTTCCACTTATATAGTTCCCTTTAGCTTTAATACTTGAACTTATTCCATATAAATAAATACCATAATAAGAATTAAGAATTCTATTATTTGTAAAAGTATTATAGTTATTTGTCATTATCGTACTGTCACTATAGATACCGGCAAAGAATGAACTTGCTATTGAAGGTGATTGGATAACATTATTTGTAAAAGTATTATAACTTGCGCCATGTGCTAATTCTACAACATGTCCATAAGATGACCCAGTTGTTATAATTGACATATTTTGGAATATTATATAATTGGCACTATCAAGTTTTACAGTATAGTTAGCAGTTGATGAAGGACCATATTGTAATCTTACTTTAGTGCTGTCATTATTTGCATTGATTGCAGGTTTAAAGGTTACTGTATTTGTAGATGAAGAACCCATTAATTTAGGTATTTTAATTTGCTCAGTATAAAGACCTGTATCAACAAGAAAGGTAACATTATTACAAACTCCACCTGCTCTTAAAGTAGTAACAGCTGTAGTAAAATTAGGGAAATCACGTTGAACTCCACCAGTGGTATCACCAATAGTATATGTGCCGTGTAAACAAGCATTAAAACAATTATAGGTTGTATCATTAAATGGGATCTGATCTGCGATACTGTTTGGTAAGTACGACCAAGCCTTTACACAATAATACCCAGGGAAGAAATTCATAGTAGTTAAAGTAATATTTGTATCAGTTCCTGGAGCTAAGTTTCCAGTCCATGAATAGTTTGTTATTGGACCTCCATTGATATTCCATCCTATTTGTGCAGATGTTAAAGCTATTAAACCTGAATTTTTCAATCTGGCTTTTACTGGGACAGAAACTCCTGAGTTTACCGAACCTATTGGACTAGTAACACCTGTCATACTTGCATCAACTTGTGGTGGTGGACCAACGTGAACATGTAAAGGAGACCTTAAGCCATGACAACCTTTGCTAGCTTCAGCATAAAAAGTAGTATCCCCAAATAAATAAGTTGTCTGGAAAGTACCAGTACCTGAACCTGGGCCCCACAATAATGAGCCTCCGGTTAGTGCACTATACCACCATAAAGTATCACTTCCATTAATAATAGCAGTAAGAGAAGCAGGATAACCAAAAGGAATAGTTATGTCTTGAACAGTTGGTGGATAAGGAGTATAAAGAGAGCCTATTGAAGCAGATGTTACAGAGTCATTCTGATGATTTGGATTATCATTTAGATTGGACATTTGTACGTATGCATGTATCTTATATGACATTGTAGTAACATGAGCAGATAAATCAGCTTGAGTATTAAATGTATAATAAGCAGTATCATTAGGTTTTATAGTAAGATTTGTAATGTTTTCTGTAGCTATATTTGCTCCGTTATTTACATTATAGTATGCTTGCAAACCTGAAGTTGGCTTAATAGTATCATAACCTATGTTATAAATTTTAATAGTAACAGGAGTTAATCCCATTCCACAACCTTGATAAGGAACTGTTGCTGCTTTTAATGCAGGATCCCTTGCAGGACGTGGCATTACATTCAAAGCTAATTGTGATCTAGTACTTGTACAGCCTGTAAACGTTGACATTAATCGCATATTAGGCCTTAGTGTTGATGTTGTTCCTGTTGCATAAGGACAAACACCTCCACCATCAGAATAATAATATAAACATGAATTAAAACTTGTGGTACTATTATAAACAACACCATTTGTTGTATATCCATTTGGATAATTGTCAAAACAGTTTTCAACTACAATATTACTTACACCATCCCAAACAAAAGGAGTAGAAAAAGTGTATTGATTCCAGCCAACAGTGGGAGTAAGAGGAGTAGTACTAGTGTATACAGTGGTCAAACCATTCACAAATGAAGTAGTAAGAGCGCTTAATGCTGAAGACCCTATTTTAATAGTATAATTATTCATTGGAGTACCTGTATAGGCAGAAACAAGATTAAATCCAAGTGATTGGATAGGGCCAGGCTGAACTCCTAAAGCGACTAATTCTGAAGCTAAAATAAGATACTGTTCTTTTGATCCATTATACCATTGCCCATAAGGTGTTGGATAAGTGGTAGTAGTATTAACATTTGTCCCAGTACCTACTATAGTATTTAACAAATATCCAGTTTGTGTCTGAAGATATGAAGTATCTGAAAGATACATATAACCTGTTGTATAAGTAGTGTCAGTATAAAAACTTGTCCCTCCGGTAGGAGTATGGAACCATTTTACAGGATAGCCATAAGTATGCACATGAACTGTAACACCTGTTGTTCCATATGGAATAGGTGGTACTGGATCATAAGTTGGGGCTGGTGGCAAATAATAAGATGCCACTCCCATAGAAGTAGAATCATTTATTGCATTTAAATCATTTACTAAAATAGTCCATGCTTTAAATGTATATATAGAGTCTCTATGATAGTTTGTAACATTCATATCTCTTTTAGTTAAAAAAGTATATTGTATAGTATCACCAATTGCAAATTGTTTGTGAACTGTTTCAGGAATGATAACATCTACTATACTTCCACTTGAATTAACTATACCATAAGTAACTTTTAAACTATCTAATGGTATAATTGCACTTCCTACATTTTTAAGAACAACCTTTACTGTTTCTGCTGAGGAAAGACCACAAGCACCAATAGGGCTAAGTATTAATTGAGCAGAAGCATCAAATGGAGGAGGTACAAATTCATCTGATCCAATACATGGAGGATCTGGTCTTGATTGACCATCAATATCTACAGGTGCATTTGTTAAGAACACGCCATTTGAACCTGATGTACCCGCTTTCCAAAGCAAACCATTAGCTTCATGAAGATCAGTATTAGATGTAAAATATGGATCAATATTTAATGAACTTGCATCTTGTCCTGTTAAGGCTTTCCATGCTGTAAAATTAGCTGCTGTAGTAGGATTAATAGTACCAAAAGTGGTTTTACTAGTAAAATAATCATTATAATCAAAAACTATATTATTTCCAGGAATAGCATTTGCATAGCCTACATTCATTAAATTTCCTACACCTGTTCCTGAACATTTAAAAATATTATTTTCAAAATATAAATAAGAGTTAGCCCCATTTGCATTATTTAGCCAGAAAAGATTATAAGTAGCATTAGTTGAATTTCCATTAAAATTATTAAAAATAAATTTAATATAGCTACAACCTCCAGCAAAATCAACCATATGTAAAGCTCCTGCCCCACTTAAAGAAAGTTGGTTATTAGCAAATATAGCTTCATTACCTGAAGTTCCAGAACATGACCATATACTAAATAATCTTGTTCCTGAAGCATATATAAATCGATTGTTGTAAAACTTCCATTGATTTAGTAGATTTACTATATACATACCATCTCCTGTAGTTACTAATGCATCATTATTAATATAATTATACCCAAAATCCAGTGCATTTATAAATTGGAAATATGCTGGTCGGGTTGCTTGATTATAAAAAGTATTGTATTTGATTACAATATTTTGGCATAAACTTGAAGTAGAAACACCAGTTAAAGAAAGCCCAACTTTACCACCTTTAAAATAGTTACGCATAAAAGTAAGTGATGAGCTTGCAATACCTGTATTATTTCTTATCAACGTATCAGTACTAGCTGAAGCTGCAACAAATACATTATTTAAGAAAGATAGTAAGTTAGAATTTGCATTAATTCGAACAGAAGCTGAATATGCAGAATTTGTTGGACTAAAAGTCATTGACTTAAATGTTATATACTGCCCCCCCGAAAAGCTGACAAGATAATTTGTTGCAGCTGTAGTAGCATTATTTGTTAATATAACAGAAGTACTATCTCCATTAGCAGCCTGGAATGTAACAGTGTTAACTGCTGATGTACCTGGTATTGCTGGAAAAACTAATTGTTCATTATATGTGCCTGGCGCAACATTGAAAACTGTTGGGCCACTTACACCACAAGAAACTAAACCTGTAAGAGCCGCATTAAATGTAGGATAGTTATTTGGGCCCGGCGTACCTCCAATAGTGTAGTTACCATTAAATAATGATGAACAAACAAAGAAAGAAGAATATGCTGTATCATTAATATTATTTTGATCTAAACTATCATTTGGTTGTTCTGCCCATACTTTAAGTGTATATAAACCAGGTGTTAATCCAGTAATTATTGCAGCTGTATCATTTAATGAAACAGCATTCTGTACAAGACTATCAAGTCTGATAGTTGAATAAACTAAACCATTACATAAAGTTTTAAATGTAGCTTTCCTTAATACATGTGTACCAAAGTTCTTCAAATTAGCTTTAACTACTACAGGTGTTCCTACTAGCATTCCAGCCCCACTTGGTGCTGTAATTTGTGTAACCCCTGCATCAAGAGGCAAACCGGTTCCAGTATAAACTGTAGTAAAAGTATAGTTTCCTGTAGCTGGCGCAACTCCTTGAACATTAGCACATGATGAGTCAACTGCAAAAATACGATAATTTACAATCTTACCCCATCCAGGGAATGGAATACCAATTGAATAAGCTGAGTCATTAGGATATACAGGAGTAGCAAGTTTATTCATTCTTAAATTAACATATGGGGCAGATCCAACTTGATATTGAACATATACTGAATCAATTCTTGAATAATCTTTTGCATAAGTTGAGATAGTGTATGGTCCTCCAGTACTAATATTCCCTTGCACCAAAGCATATGGATTTACAGTTGGAGGATTCAATTCACAAGGGCTGGCAGTTACTTTAATATTATCTAATATCCATCCATATCTTCCAGCTGATGATACTGAACCTGTAGAAAAATATCTAAAACGAATTTTAACATTAGTTTGATTAGCTGCTATTGCAGAAATATCAAATTGCTCATCTTTCCACCAGGTATTATTAGGTTTAGTTAATGTATCACCCGGCAACCAGTTAGTATAAGCGTTTTCAGAGAACTTGTTTTGGATCATAGTTCCTGTCCCTAGATATTGAGAAGGAGTCAATGTGATCCATGTCACACCATTATCAGTTGAGACTTCAATAAAACCCCCATCTGAGAAAAATAATTTACAGATTTGAGAAAATGATAGAATTACATACGTATTTCCAACAGTACTAAAAGACGATGATGTTAAATAAATTGTCTTATTAGGCTGAAGAGTATTAGTATCTGCTCTTAACCCTTCTCTAAATAAATTTGTTGAAATAGCCCAAGGTCTAAAGTTTGTTGTTGGCGTACCCAATGAGTCCGCTGATGAAATTAAGCTATCTCCTAATGAAGGCAACTCAAAATTTTCATGAAAAACAACAACTGACTGAGCTGAAACGAAAGTTGTAAGCAAAAAAGCAAATGCAAAAAGCATAAACTTTTTCATAATGTAAATTTTGTTCATTGTAATTGAATTATTTATTGTTTATTTATTTATTTTTCTATGTTTAATTGTTTCTTATTCATTATTTCTAATAATCCTACAAAAATAAAAAAAAAAATTAAATTATAGTAATTATATTTTC
>CAIWDQ010000395.1 GCA_903911455.1 uncultured bacterium | reverse complement strand
ATTCTAATTATTTATATACAGACAAAATGAATACAAAAACTAAAAAATCAAATCAATTTAAACAAGTCATCCAATCTCTATATTTTGTTATATTTTTAATTTCTATGTATGCGTGTAAAGACGTTGAAGCTCCTAAACTAAACATAGTTAGTCAAATCTCAGATATAACTGAAATCACGCGAAATTCAGCGTTGTCGGGTGGTATTATAATTAGCGATAAGCCTATTATTGCTAGTGGTCTATGTTGGAGTACAAATTCAAACCCAACAATTAAAGATAGTTTAACTATAGGCAACCTCTAAAAACTACTTATTTTTCTCAAAGCTAATTTAATGTCATTTTTTTGAGGATGTATTTGTTTAGGTTTACCTGTTGCTTAGTTATTGTTTTGGTTTATATGTTGATTATTAGGTATTTATAGTTTTAACTATTTGTTTAGTGGGTATGTTTGTCTTATAAAACCGGTTGTAACTGTAGTTTGCGGAACATATTGTAGGTCAAATTCATTAACCCAACCAAGGCGGAAATACGTTTGATGCCGATATTGTAGAGATACATTCCATTCATACTATTTTCCATAAAGCCAAAAATATGTTCAACGCGTGAGCGAGTACGTGATTTAGTAGTATTGTTTGTTTTTTGATCATCGGTCAAAGGTTTGTTTCGGTAACCTTTTTCACACACTTGATTAATCATTTTTTTGTCGGCTATGATTTTTTCTTGTGGTTCACCGGCATAAGCACTGTCTGCATAAAAGGGTTCGCCCTTGTCTTTCTTTTCGTCGAGCAATTTATCTGTTGCTTGTGAATCGTGAACTGAAGCGTCAGTCACTATATATTTGGTAATGAGCTTACTTTTTGCATCTGACTTGACGTGGTTCTTGTACCCAAAGTAGTTGACATTATTCTTTTGTACCCAACGTGCATCGGTGTCTTTTTGTGCTTTGCGATGAGGTTTTTCACTAATAGAAGTAGGTATATCACCGCCTTTGATGGTGTCATTGTCCGCTTTTGTATTTCGTTGTTTGGGAACTTCAATGAAACTGGCATCGATTATTTTGCCTTGATTTACTATCAAGTTGAGTTTTTCCAACTGAACTAAAAATAAATCAAAAAGCTTTTCAACCAGTTCCAAATTGATTAATTGTTCACGAAAAGCCCATACAGTACGACTGTCGGGAATGTCATCGGCAATAGTAAGTTCAAGAAAACGCATAAAACTCATCCGGTCGTTTATCTGATATTCAACCTGTTCGTCCGACAGATTATAATAACGTTGAAGGATTAATATCTTGAACATCAGTACATAATCGTAAGGTGGACGACCTCCTGGAGCTTTAGACTGCTTATGTAGATTGCTTTCCAAAAGAGAACGAAACAGTTCAAAATCTACTCCGGCATTCAGTTTTTCCAATGGGTCACCAAGTTGGCTTAATTTGCTCAAACGAATATCTTGATCGAAAAATCCGTAGTCTCTATGGCGTTTAAATTTTTTCATTCATTTACGTGTTTTTACACAGTAAAGATAATAAATATCAAAGAGTTATGAAAATATATATCTATAAATCAGTTTTTAGAAGTACCCTTAATTATAAATCATGTCACTTCGATTTAAAAAAATAGCCGTAAAAATTGGAAGCAATGTGTTGACACAGGTTGATGGCACGTTGGATATCCTGCGTATGTCGGCATTGGTAGATCAAATTGCACAATTGCACAAAAAAGGCGTTGAAATAGTGATGATTTCGTCGGGTGCAGTAGCATCTGGACGAAGCGTGCTGGGTGTTACAAAAAAAATGGATGTAGTGGATCAGCGCCAGCTTTTTTCAGCCGTAGGACAGGCAAAACTAATAAATCATTATTATGACTTATT
>CAIWDQ010000394.1 GCA_903911455.1 uncultured bacterium | reverse complement strand
TATGACTACACCAGAACTTATAGAATTTGTTAAAAACGAGTTTGCTTCAGGGATTAAGGAGGCAGATATTGCGAATAAATTGAAGACTCAAGGCTGGAGTGGTTCAGATGTTTTAGAAGCTTTTGAAATTTTAAATAAAAAATCATTAGGAGATGTTATTATCGACATAGATAAACCAAAAGAATTTCCAGTTCAAATAAATCAGGCAGTTTTACCTACAGAAGATAATAATATATCAAGTCCTTCAAAATATAAGTCTTTAAAGGTAGTGATTTTAGTATTTATAGTTATTGTGTTGATTCTCGGTATTTTTGTTGCTTACGCTTCAGGTATCTTTCTTTCTCCTTCTAAATTTTTCTCTCAGATGATAGATTCATCAAAGAAGAATACAAGTTTGTCTTTTGATTTTAATTTTACTTTAGATGCTTCAAATATGAAGTCTTTTTCCTCTAAGATAAAGCCTGATTCAGGTATATCGAATATTTCCTCTTTTGGTATGTCGGGTAATTTAGACTTAAGTAATACTGCAAATTTGAATCTTAATAATTCTTATTCATTTAAATCTGGTGATATAGAAGCGAATGTGGACTCAAGGGTTACAAATGGATCTTTATATTTTAGACTTACCAAGACGCCTAGCTTGGGTTTTATATCTCTTAAACCTTTTGAGAATAAATGGATAGTTTTCCCTTATAAGGATAAAACCGGAAAGATAGAAAATAATCCAGTATTAAGTATTTCTCCTATAAATCCTGAAATTATAAATAATATTACAGATGAACAAAAAAAGAGTTTAAATGATTTAGTAAAAAATGCTAGTTTTATAAAGATCACAAAGAAACATTTACCTCAAATAATGAATGGAAAATTAGTTTATCATTTTGATTTTGATATAGACAGAGAGGGAATATCTACTTTTATAAAAGGTTTTACTTCATATTTGAAAGTTATAGATAAGAATAATATCGTATCTCAGTTTGATACTTCTAATTTTGATAAAATATTGAGTGCAGTTAAAGAATTTAAAGGAGAAGCATGGATTGGGGTATTTGATAAACTTCCTTATAAGATAATCGTTAATACAGATATCTATAATCCAAATGATATAAATGATGGGTACGTTAAAGTTTCAACTACTTTGAACTATTCTGGTTGGAATAAACCAGTAATAGTAGCAGTACCTACTCAGAGTATGACTGTTGAAGATTTAGCAAAGGAAGCACTTAGTACTAGTGTTGAAACAACATCAGATAAAAATGATAGTACTTCTGCAGTGCCAGATATTAAAAAAGTAGATAATACTATTATTACTGACACTAAATTATCAGCAGACGATTTGGTAAAAAGTATTTTAATTAGCATAAGGTCGCAATCAGAGGTGTTCTATACTGGTAATAAAAATTCTTATAAAGGATTTTGTGTTTCTAAAAATAATGACGGAGCTTACCGTTTAGCCATTACATTACCTAAAGGGTCTATATATAAATGCAATGATAGTGTTACAGAATGGGCTGCAGGGGTTAAATTGAGTGATGGGAAATATTGGTGTAATGATTCAAAGAATTTCGATAATTATTCTTCATTAATACCAAAAGGGACATCGTGTTTGAAATAGTATTCAATCAAAAATCCTCTGATTTTAATCAGAGGATTTTTGTTATGTGCTAAAGTCAGCGGGTGCTAACCTCCAACACAATTGCATATGTGAGTGCAGCCGCTGACTTTAAAACACAACGACTGACCGCTATATTATATATTATTCATATATAAAATACAAAATCCCCTCCGATTGCTCGGAGGGGATTTTGCTATGCAATTGTTTAACTAAAATAAATTTTTATTAAACGTTGGAACTTAATCTCACTAGGGATAGTATAGCAAATATTAGTTGTATTGTCAAGCTTTTTATGTTATATTATATAAAGGTTTGTATCGGATGGGTGCGCCAATTTTAATTGGTGAGGAAAGTCCGAACACATAGTCTATTTAATTAGACAAGTGTAATGGGTAATACCCATCATGAGCAATCATCGAGGTGCGAGCAGAGACGCTATAAACCCGAAAGGGAATAGTATCCAGCAATGGATAAGTCTTCATATAAATTTGCAAGAATGAAGTTGAAG
Source organism: uncultured bacterium (assembly GCA_903911455.1). Taxonomy (GTDB): domain Bacteria; phylum Bacteroidota; class Bacteroidia; order Bacteroidales; family JACABE01; genus JBAXLO01. Next base: position 67 of record CAIWDQ010000394.1, on the reverse strand, counting down.
AGTGAAACGGCTAAATCCTTACATGTGTGCAAGATCGTGTTTCAACTTCGGTTGGAAAGAATCGCTT
>CAIWDQ010000393.1 GCA_903911455.1 uncultured bacterium | reverse complement strand
CTTGTGATAGATTGATCAAAAGTAATTGTTACTGTTTCTTTTGCAGGATTAGGATATACAGACAACTTAGTATTATCCGTAAGCTCATTAACACCTGCCAGCGTAACAGTTACATTAAAATATTTTGTACCACCATTACCGCAACTACTATGACCATATGTAGATATTTGTCCTGAAACAGCATTTGCCCCTACATTTACAATTACACTATCTTTGTAGTTAGCTACTAAAGTAAACCCATTAGGGAATGACCAATTATAGCTTAATGCATCGTTTTGATGTGATAAATGATAGATAACATTAACTTGCCCTTTGAATACAGTATTTGGACCTATAATACCTGAAGGAATTGTTGGTGTACTACAAGCCATTTCCCACAAACCTTGCCCCCAAATGCCCATCCAAACATTTCCTGATGTGTCGAGAACTATAGATTTTACTATACCAAAAGGGACAAATCCATTAAAATAACTAAAATTTGTATCATTAAACTTAATAAAAGTTGTTTGATTATTAACATTACTATTACAACCAAACCATTTATTATTAAACTCATCAATAGCTATACAACCTATATAATTATAATATGTAGAAGTAATATTAATTGAATCATAATAATGTGTCCAGTTTTCTCTATCAAATTTATATATTCCATTTTGAACTGAACCTACCCAGATATTATTGTTATTATCTATTGCTAAATAACTTCCATTAAAATTAGCAAATCCGGTATTAGAGCTTTTATAGATAGTTTTTGTATTATTTTCGTATTTTAAAATACATTGATCTAAAGGGTCAGTTGCTGCCCACACAGCATGATTACCTTTTGGTTCAACTGCTATTGAATAAATTCTATTATTAGTATCTATGATAGTCCAGTTACTACCATTTAATTTTGTTAGTCCAGGTATAGTACCTATCCATTTATTATCACTGCTGTCAATTGCGATAGCATATACAGTATTATGAGGTAATCCACTATTTGAAGTAGTATAATGAGTCCAAATTGTGTCATTATATTTATAAAGTCCATTATATGTACCTATCCATTTATTATTGTAGTTATCAATTGCAATACAAGTATTCTGTGTGCCTACAATAGTATTATATAAAAAGTAAGTAGTCCAATTAATTCCATCAAATTTAGACACTCCACTATCGCAAGCTACCCATTTGTTCCCCAATTTATCTACCATTACACCAAACGCTGTATTATTCAATATACCTGAATTGGATTTGGTGTAGCCCGTAAAGGTTTGTGTTTTAGCTATAATAAATGTTAAAAGACATAAAATAATTATAAAAAAACTTTTTCTATTCATAATAAATTTTTATTATTATTTAACAACAAAAAATTTAATTGATTTTAAATTTGAAATATTGACAGGTTGTAAAAAATAAATACCAGGAGATAAACAACGAGTATTTATAATTCTTTCTCCAATATTTTTAATAAATACTAATTTGCCTTCAGTATTATATACATTGCAAATTATATTAAGATAATAT
>CAIWDQ010000392.1 GCA_903911455.1 uncultured bacterium | reverse complement strand
GTATTTATAATATATAAAATAAAAATTAATATTAATGGCAACATCTGTAAAAACTGTTGAATTTATAGCAAGTTCGGTAATAACAACATTAGCATCTGCAACACTTAGAGCATTAACTGGAGCAACATCTATTTATATTCCAGAAGCTGATAGTGGAACAATATTTTCTTGGAAGTCTGCTACATTAGAAGTTACTTTAGCAGAAGATAGTTCCACAATAGCATCATTAACTTCACCAACAATTGGTATAAAACTTGGGGCTGCAGCGTTTGATAGTGTTGTTTTAGCCGCACCAGTTGGTAATTCAGGTGAAGGTGAAGTGTGGCATTTTACAAGAGATGTTTTATCTTATTTTCAAACAAATTGGGTAACTGGTACAACTTCAAATCCTTGGTATGTTAATATTACAGTTACTGGTCCTGTTACAGCTAATCATGTTGCGAAGTTAATTATAACTTATCAATATGATGATACTAAATCTACACAAATTAAAACAATTTGGATTCCAATTGAATCTACAAGAGGATTATTAACAACAACAGCTCAAACTGTTGGTGGTGCGACAGCAATACCAGCTAACTTATTAAGAACATATTTGCCTGAAACTGGAACAACAGTAAGGCAAGCGTGGTTGGAAATGTGGGGTAATGAATCATGTACAAGTAATGGTGCGTTTACTGCACAAGCAAGAATAGGTGGTGTAGGTGGAGCATTATTGAATTTGTGGAGATCACCTGCAACTGGTCCTTCATCATCAAGATGGGCATATTCAGCATATGATATTACAACTTATCCACAATTATCAGCAACAACTGCACTCTCATTAGAATGTTTAGTTCTTACAACAACAAGTCGAATGAATAATTATGGTGGGTTAATAGGTGTAACATATGAATTTAATGCAACTGGTAGTACAACAATATATAATTCATTAAAAATTGGTGGTATTGAACAAACAGGCTGGATGGGTGGAACAATAGCCGCAGATGCTGATACTTGGAGTAGAAATATATATATTGAAGAACCAGGTACAATTACAATTAAAGAAAGTGGAGCATTAGTATATTGTATGGATTCTGCCACATTTACTATGTCTATAAATGTATCAGGACAAACAACACAAACAAATTTATTTACTATTGGTTCTCTTATGTGTGGTATATTTTCTGCTGTTCACAGAATAGATGCTGGTGGTAGAGCAGGTAATGGTATGACTTTAGTAAGAGGTAAGAATGTTTATACTCTTTTAATTTCTTCTGGAACAGCAAATAGTGGTTGGAATGTAAATGCAGCATTATTATTAAATTATACATCTAGTAAGCACACAAATGGTGTTAGCGCCCACGCACATTCATGTCATCAATTAGTTTTTGGTAATACTACTGCTGGAGTTGCAACTTCACAAACATTAACAGGACTAACGATAACACCTACAATACCAGAGACATATTATTATTTAGTTGGTATGTTATTATATTCAACATACACTTTAGCTGCAACTACTTATAATGCATTTGCAATTCAACATGAAATACAACCAACTGAAGGAGTTGGAGATGGATGGTTAAATATTTATGCTGGTATGGCAAGAGCGGCAGGTGAAAATGTAAATGGAGTAATATACTGTGCAGCTAGAAATAATTATAAAAGATGGTTAGGTGATCCTGATCCTGATAGAGCAAATTTAAAAACTGGTAGAAGGTTTAGAATAGATATGCTACCTGGGGCTTATATTAATTTAGCATATTGGTATACATATAATTCAATAACATATACAGTGTCAGGGACTTGTACTGGATTTTCTGGTAATGGTAGTGGAATTAATGTAGATATTTATAGAATAATTGGATCAACTGAAGAGCACTTATTATCTTTAACAACTATAGCTGGTGGCACTTTTTCTGAATTATGGATAGATAATACAGATACATTATATGCTGCTGCTCAACAAGATTCTACTCATGTTGGTAGTAGTATAAATGGTACAGCAGGTTAAAAAATAAATTATAAAATATGTTTAATATAGTATTAAGAGATCCTAAAATAACATCAACT
>CAIWDQ010000391.1 GCA_903911455.1 uncultured bacterium | reverse complement strand
TACAACCAATACAGGAGGAACGATGAGCTATGCCAGGACTAATGATATAACTAGTATAGTACTGGCAGCTAGCGGAACCGGTAATATCTCAAGTTTCACAGCAATAAATACTGGAACTTCACCAGTAGTAGCAACCATAATTGTAACCCCACACTTTAGCAATGGTGGAGTTATATGTGATGGTCCAACAAAAACCTTTACTATAACTGTTAATCCAACTCCAACTCCTGTTATTTCAGGTACTACAAGTACTTGCTCTGATGCTACAGGTACTTATTCTACACCTGATGATGGGCCTAACTTCTCTTATCAATGGGCTATCTCTGGTGGTGTAATCGTTTCTGGAGCTAATTCACCTACAGTTACTGTTAAGTGGAATAATAATTGTACTACTGGATGGTTAACAGTTACTGAAACAAATTTAATTACCGGATGCTCGACTACTACTTCGCAGTTTACTGTTACTATTTATCCTTTACCTACTCCTACTATTATTGGAAGCTTAAGTGTTAATATAGGGTCTCAAGAAACCTATTACACAAATAATATAAGTGGCGATCTATATTCGTGGAGTGTTATTGGTGGTGTTGTAATAAGCGGTCAAGGTACCTCGTCTGTTGTGATTGAATGGGGTACTTGTGCTAATTGCAATGTATTGATTGGCTCAGTTACTGTTACCGAAACTACTCCTCATGGATGCAGTGCTTCAACTACTATAAATGTTGCTATTAATCCTATCCCTGCCGGTACTCACAAACTTTCAGGACAATTGACTTATGATAACACAGCTTCAACACCTTTAAATGGAGTAACTATTCAATTGATCTATAACGGCAACGTTGTTGGTACAACTACCACAGGTGTTGGTACAGATCTATCGGGTAATGTTATATTGGGATATTATGAATTCAACAACATTCCTTATAGTACTTACTCATTTAACGTTAGTTCTACTAAGCCTTGGGGTGGTGTTACTGCTACTGATGCTTTATTAATTAAATTGAATACTGTAGGTGCCATCAACTTAAGTGGCTTACCATTAGTTGCTGCTGATGTTAATGCTTCTAATACTGTAAATGCAACTGATGCGTTATTAGTTCAATTGCGAATAGTTGGTCTTATTAATCAGTTTGGCGCTGGGGATTGGAAATTCAATAATACTTCAGTTGTTTTCAGTGCAACTAATCCTGCTTATAACTTTAAGGGTATATGTGTTGGTGATGTTAATGAATCATACACTAATACTTCTTTAAAGAATGTTGAATCTGCTAACGACGGTGTACAGACTATCAAAGCTAACGAAACATTTACTTATAACATTAAGAGTAATTCATCAGCTAATCTTGGAGCTATGACTTTGTTTATGAATTATGATCAATCTAAGTTCGAAATAGTAAACGTTAATAATACATTAGATGGTATGAATTATAAGATCGAAAACGGACAAATTGCATTAGCTTGGTCCGACTTACATCCTATATTCATTAACACTGACCAAACTATTATCTCATTACAAATTAGAGCTAAGTCAGTATTAACTAAACCTACTCAGATCTTCAATTATGAAGTTACCAGCGAATTTGCAGATCCTAATGCTGTAATCTTAGATAACTTTGGATTGAAGATGGCAGATGTACAAACTAATGGATATGATGTATCTATCTATCCAAATCCAGCTAATACAATTACTAATTTAACCTACAACTTAGTAGAACAAGCTAAAGTAAGAATTATTATTACTGATATGCTTGGTCAGACAGTAAGCGTTATGGTTGATGAAATGCAAACAGAAGGCAGTCATAAGGTTGTTATCAATGCAAACGAACTGGGTATCTCGTCTGGAATGTATATGTATCAACTCGAAATAAACGGAACAACTACTAAGTATTCTAAGTTGGGTAAATTCGTTTTCGAACGTTAAGATGCTACCAGAGAAGAGAAAGTTTTTAATGAGCTTTCTCTTCTCTTTAATTTAAAAGTTGCTTTGCAATATATTAATAATAGAATAAACTTTAAGAACCTGAGGCTGTCTTTAACAAAGACAGCCTCTCTTATTTAAGTTAGAATCTAACTATTCGCGAGGGCAAAGCCCGAAGCATACTTAAAAATAAAAAGAGCCGCTACCACCTAATGATAACGACTCTCTCTCACTCTCTTTATTGCCTATTGCCTTTTCAACTCTAAGTACTTAAGGCATTTTAAGTACTCTAAGTACTTCCCCTAATCCTCTCTATAGATATCTATTTTCCAGCTTCCCGGATCGGTTAGGTTAAGGTTGGTAACATTTAAGAAATGATTCCCGGCTGTTCCTGTTTTTATTATTTGAAACGATTTACTTTTACCAGCTTTTACAGTGATTCCGTGTGTTGTGCCAACAGTTGTATCTGCTGTAAGCTCAAGACCTACCATCTGATCGGTGGTGCCTGTATTGCGGAATAACGCATAATAAGTTCCATCATAATTAGCTTCGGCAGCATTTACTGTTGACTGTGCACCTTCAGCACCGCTATAATGCGCAACTTCGTGATGTGGATGTTTGTACAATGTTTCTAATGGGAATAAATTATGCATCTTATCATAATCAGCATATGTATTGAATTTACAGAAATTATAAGCTCTGAAAAGTGCTATGTTTAAATCACTTCTGCCATCATTTTTACCAGTTCTGTCGCTACCAATGTGTCCTTTAGCAGTTTCCTGTCCTTCAGTTGCATTAGTATAACGTAAAGGAAAAGCAGATGCGGCTGCATCAAAAGCGGGTGTAAAATCAGCAACATGTGTATGAGCTGCTGTAGCATATCTTTCCATCAAAAACAAAGCAGTTGTTTTATTTATTGCATTATAATCTTTTAATTGGTCAGGATAAAACTGAATTGCACGTTCTTTATTAACTGTTTTGTATTTATTTTCAACAGTCCATTTGTTATCACTAACAAAATATTTAAAATCATCCATTACATTCACTCTAACCTCAGTTGCACCTCTACCAATGTTGATATCAGTGCCATAACTCGAAAGCGAAGCATGCAAGATAGCATGAGCAGCTGTTACTTCAGCAATTATAGTATCATAATCACCATCTAAATTAACGAGCCCTATTCGTACCAAAAAGATAATGGTAAATACATCAATCCTTTGATTAGAAATACTTGGGTCGTTAAAAAAATTTCTCAAATCGTTAATTAAAATTTTCATATTAAATTATATTAATGTTTAATTGTTTATTATTAATTGGTTAATTGTATAAAAAATGTTGTAAATCCTATTATCTGAAATCATATAAGGGTTAAAAATTCTGGGGGTCGTACTACGTGGGAAAATATAGAGGCAATTTGCGCTGGGGGTCGTACTACGTGGAAAAATATAGAGACAATTTGCGCTGGGGGTCGTACTACGTGGAAAAATATAGAGACAATTTGCGCTGGGGGTCGTACTACGTGGAAAAATATAGAGGCAAC
>CAIWDQ010000390.1 GCA_903911455.1 uncultured bacterium | reverse complement strand
AGTATCTTCTTTAAAAATCTTATACAGATGTTCGTAAAGTGAATCACTAAAAGTATTATTACTAATAGCTAAAAGTTTGTTCTGAGATTTATCAGTAATACAAAAAGAAAGCTCATTATTAGAAATAAGTATAGATAAAGTCAATGTATTACCATTTAGATTTGCTAAAGCAGGATCTATAAAACTATCTGTTGGGTGCAACTTTAATGACATTTCTTTTTGTTTTAATTAATTATTAAGTTGAGTTTGCTCAATATGGGTTACATCAACATCAATATCATAGTTCTTATTAAGTAATTCTGCAATCTTTTCGGTACAATAAACCGAGCGATGCTGCCCACCTGTACAACCAAAGTTAATCATAAGGTTACTAAAGTCTCTTTCAATATATTTATTTACTGATTGACTTATTACATTGTAAACATTCTGAATAAACTGATGTACTTCTTCTTCTTTTTCTAAAAAAGTAATTACATCAGAGTCTTTACCGGTACTGAATTTATATTCAGAGTATCTGCCAGGATTAGGAAGAGCTCTACAATCAAACACAAAGCCTCCTCCATTGCCATTCTGGTCAACAGGGATACCTTTTTTATATGAAAAACTATTAATATTAACTTTAAGTTTAGCTTTCTTACCAAGATTTTTAAGATATTCTGAATCGCAAATCTGATGCAGAACATTTAAAAGAGTAGGTATATTTACAGGGAACTCAACAGTATTTAAAATATTCTGAAGATTATTGATAGCATAAGGAATACTATGCAGGAAATGGGTTTTGTTTTCGTAGAAACCTCTAAAACCATAAGCTCCCATGGCTTGCATAATCCTGATAATAACATATCCATAATAATATTCCTTAAACTTTTCTTCATTTACATCAATATAAAGCTTAAGTTGAGCTATATAATAGTTTAAAAGTTGTATACGGACCGTTTCGGAGAGATTAGCTTTAGCATCATAAAGAATCGAAGCAATATCATACTGTAAAGCACCCTTACGACCACCCTGATAATCTATAAAGTAAGGTTTATTATCACTTATCACAATGTTTCGCGACTGAAAATCGCGATACAAAAAGTAATTGCAATCAGTTTGAAGTAAGAAATTAGTAAAAGTATCAAAATCTTCCTCAAGATGCTGCTCATCAAAGTTAATCTTAGCTAATTTAAGGAAATAATACTTAAAGTAATTGAGATCCCAAAGCATAGATTGCTTATCAAATTGCGGACGAGGGTAACATTTAGTATAATCTAAGTCTTTGCCGGCAGTTATCTGGAACTTCGGCAGTTCTTCAATTACTTTCTTATATATATTATAGGTATCGTTGTCTTCATCAGCAGCAATCTTATTATTCTGAAGATAAACAAATAGCGTAATATTACCAAAATCTTCTATCAAATAGATATTCTCGTCAAGATTTTGGGCATAAATTGCAGGCACCGCTAACTTAAGATCAATAAAATGATTGGTAAAAGAAATAAAAGCATTGTTCTCTTTTCTATCTGCGTTGTAAACACCCAAACAATGATGATTATCACCTGTCATACGAAAATACTTGCGATACGAACCCGACTCTGGTAACTCAACAATGGTATTTGGCTTTTCACTTGCCCATTGCTCAAAGAGCGCTATTAGATACTGTTCTGTCATTTGTTTATATTGATAAAGAGTTTTATGAATCTTTGTGCAAAAATAGTTAAAATTGTTGGATGATTCATAAGTATTTTATCATAAATATATCTTAGCTTAAATAATAGATTCCTCATTACATTCGGAATGAGGAATCTCAATAATTAAAAGTAAATAGTTTATACCCAACACTAATCTTCCAGATAACCAAACTTCCCATTGTTGTAATCATCATAAGCCTGCATAATCTCCTCTCTGGTATTCATCACAAAAGGACCATATGGAGCTATCGGTTCATTTATCGGCTCACCACTCAGGATAAGTACTATAGCATCTTCGGTAGCTTGCAGATGAACATCTGTAGCATCATTGGCAAACAAAACAAAATGATCTGTTTGAGCTTCTTTATCATTAATTATTACATTTCCTTCAATAATCAAAAACCCTGTATTATAATGCTTAGGAAACGAAAAACTAATTTCTGCACCTTTATTAAGACGTGCATTATACATTTCAATAAGAGTAAAAGACTTTGCAGGACCTTTTATATTATTATAAGTACCCGAAATTACTTCTACCACTCCACCATTATCAGGCAAACTAAACTTACCATATTCTTCGCGACGAATAGGTTGATAAGCGGGTGCATCCATCTTATGTTTAGCAGGAAGATTAACCCAAAGCTGAACCATTTGCATCATTCCACCTTTAAGACTCCATTCTTTTTCGTGATATTCTTTGTGCAAAACACCCGAAGCAGCAGTCATCCACTGCACATCTCCTTCGCCTATAACTCCACTTTTGCCAGTACTGTCGTGATGGGCTACTTTGCCATGATAAGAGATAGTTACAGTCTCGAATCCACGATGAGGATGCACTCCGACACCTCTTGGAGTATCGGTAGGAGGGAACTCAACCTTTGCACCATAGTCCATCAAAAAGAAAGGACTCATTCGTTGAATATCCATCAGTCCACTGCTAGGGAAGAAATTATGTACACGAAATCCATCGCCAACCATATGCGCAGGTGGGGGAGGTAATATATTTTCAATTGTTCTTAAATTGTCCATTTGTTTTTTTTGTTGAATAAACAATTAGGAGTGTAAAAAGATTTTGTCTAAAGCTTTTAGCTGTTTAGACTATTTGGCATTTAGGAAGAAAATGATACGGCTTAAAGCTCTGTTTACTACTGTTCTTCTTTTAAAAGATGGTTATTAATCTTTCCTTCCAGTTTTAAAGTAACTTCCGTACTATTAGACAATATACAATCGTAATATTGCAACAAAATATCACTTTGATTATTTTGGAGTAAGTTATATATGCGATTGAAGT
>CAIWDQ010000389.1 GCA_903911455.1 uncultured bacterium | reverse complement strand
GAACCGCTTGCTGCTAACCCTATAGATATATTATCATTTGTCCAATCATACGAAGTTCCTGTACCTGTAAAACTAATTAGTGCTGTTGCATCTCCATTACAATATACCAAATTTGATGGTTGATTTACTGTTGGCGTTGGGTTTACTGTTATTGTAAAAGCCTTTGGAATACCTGAACACGTTTTATCGCCAAATGTATATTTAGGTGTTACTGTAATTGTTGTTACAACTGGAGTTGCACCTGTGTTGGTTGCTGTAAATGATACAATATTGCCAGAACCGCTAACTGCTAATCCTATGGAAGTGTTACTATTTGTCCAATCATACGAAGTTCCTGTCCCTGTAAAACTAATTAATGTGGTTGCATCTCCATTACAAAATATCAAATTTAATGGTTGAATTAATGTTGGTGTTGGGTTTACTGTTATTGTAAAAGTCTTTGGAATACCCGAACAAGTTCCTCCTCCATTTGTATATTTAGGAGTTACTGTAATTGTGGCCACAACTGGAGTTGTACCTGTATTGGTTGCTGTAAATGATACAATATTGCCAGAACCGCTAGCTGCTAATCCTATGGATGTATTATTATTTGTCCAATCATACGAAGTTCCTGTCCCAGTGAAACTAATTATTGCTGTTGCATCTCCTTTACAATATACCAAATCTGATGGCTGATTTACTATCGGTAAAGGATTGACAATAAAATTTTTTGTATTATAGCTTGGTCCACATTCATTTTCAGCCTTGAGAGTGATGCTTTGATTCCCTAAATCTGAGGCAATTATACAAGGAGTAGGAGGTATAGTTGGATATGTAAACGGGCTGGTTAAAGTTGAACTCCAGGTGTATGTTGTTGCTATTGTTCCATAACAATCTATAACAACTTTATTTGCACAAATAATATCATTCAAACAATAAGGAGCAATTAGAGAAAGAGTTAATGTTTGTATAAAAGGCTTATCTTTTACTGTAATGGTTTGTTCTGTAGTAGTAACAGGACTACAACCATTTTTAACTGTTAATTTTATTTTATAAACTCCAGGAGAATTGAATTGAAGAATTGGGTTTTTTGAATATTGGTTAGTTCCTCCTGCAAAATAATTATAACTTCCACTTAATGTACAATCAGAACCATCACAATCTGAATTTGTACAACTGATTTGCCATGTATATAAATCAGATGGTAAAGGGGTACAAAAATTAGTTTCATTGGTAGTATTGTATATAGTTACAACATCAGGATTACAGAAAGAAGTTTTATCCAAAGAAAAAGATGGAACAGGGATTGGGCTTACACATATTGTTTTTGTTTTTGTAAACGGGCCACAACCATTCTCTGTATTAAAAGTAATATTATAATTCCCATATTGAATAAATACAACTGTTAAAACATCAGTACCCCAAGTTGATGGATTATTAGTTGGACTTGAACTTCCCAAACTTCCACTATTTACAATCCATCCGGTAGTAGGTGTTATTATCCAGTTCTTTTTATATGAATTACTGGTAGTAAAATTAGTATTAATAAAGCAGGGTGGATTGGTAATATTTGTGAAAGTAAAGACAAAAGGAGTAACACAACCATTCATTGCGGGACTAACAGTAAAGTCACCCTGAGCTTTCTCTGAAATATTAATAGGAGCAATTGTAGCACTTGAAGAACCACATGGATTTGTTGCAACTATTGTTACAAGATATGAATTAAGATATGTGTTGCTCCCTGATATACTTGTAGTACCACAAGATACTGTATTAAATATATGTGTAAAATTAGCTGGAGGACTTCCTGTTAATGGTTGTGAATATGAAAAAACAGAGTTAGGATTATCATTTACTGTAATTGTATATTGTGTTCCCGGTGTATTTTCTTGTCCTAAAGCATTTGTATAAGTTATTGGAAAGGTATAAGTTGCAGATGGAGGAATACAAGCAGAGGTTCCCCCTGGATTTCCCATTGAAATACTTGGATTACCACCATTAAAGATTGGATAAAGTTTAGTATTATGACATCCATTGCTCCCATTTACAGTATATGTTAAAGTATAAGGGCCTAAATTGGGATATGGATGAACTTTTGAAGAATTTAAAGGGAAAGTTGTATTGTTAAAATTATCAATAGTAGGAGAAGGATTCCCCCAGTCTATCTGGTAAGTTGTATTTGTATTAAAAGTTGAAGAGGTATTAGTAACTTCTAAATTGTATAAAAATGAAACTCCGGCAGGTGAACAATTAGTAAATGGAGTAGAAGATACATAATCATTTAAACTTGCATCGGGTATTTGATTTACAGTTACAGTTTTAATTTTCACGTTCTTACATCCGTATATATTTGTTGTAGTAAGTTGTATATTAAATGTTTGTGTTAAATTCCCTATGGCAGATGAGAAATCATATGTAGGATTAGTTAGAATTGAAGAATTATTAGCATTACTTGGAGTATCTCCAAAATCCCATATATAACTTAAAGGTAAACTAGTGCTACTTCCAGTTGAAGCATTGGTAAATAGAATTGGAATATTTGCACAGTTAATAGACGGAGGAAAAGAAAAATATGCTATTGGAAGTGGGTTAACTGTTACAACAATTTCTTTGCGTTGACTTTCACAACTAAAGCCGGATGTTATAAAAAAAGTAGTTTGAGTTACAAAATAGCTTATATCTCCCACAGGAGCAGTTGCAGGTGTTGGTGTAGATATAGTAGTCCCACCTACTAGTGAATTATACCATTGTAAATTACTTCCAATAGCAGTTAATGGTGTTGGGCTTAAATCATTCAAACAATATTCAATAGGGTTAACTGTTACAGTTGGTTTTCCTGGGGTTGGATAAACTGTTACTGTTATGGTTTGTTCAGTGCCTTCACAATTGATTAAAATAGGAGTTACTTTATATATAACTGCTATTTGTGTTGTTACGCCACTAACCAAAGTTAAAACATCATTTATGGTGGAGGAATATTGATATGTAGAGCTCTCACCATTAATATTGGCATTAGCCATTGCTTTCCATTTAAAACTAGCTGAAGAAATATCACTTGTTAATGCAAGATCGACTGATTCTCCACTGCAAATATTTTTAGAAGCAGCACTTGTCATTGTAGGTGTTGAGTTAACTGTAACAAAAATTGTCTTTGTATCTGAACAACCATTAATATCTGTAATATTTAGTGTACAAGGGTAATATCCGGAACTATTCCAATCCCTTTGAGTGGGTGACCAATTTGGAGATGTAGTGTTTGTTGCTCCTGAAAAAAGCCAAGAAAATGTTGGACAAACAGGAATAGAAGTATTTGTAATTGATATACCTACACCAGTACATATATTTGTAGATGATAGCGTAAAATTAGCCACAGGATTTGAATTAACAGTAAAAGCACTACTTACATTTGATGTTACAAGTTGACTAAAACTTTCTATCCTAATTTTATACCCAGATCCTGTAGGAGTAGATGCTGGAATAGTTCCTATTATAGTACCTGAAGTTGTACTTATTAATGTCCCAATGTTAACAGTTGGACTAAAATTACCACTTGTATCTGATAATTCTGCAGTAAAAATATTGCCACTACTAAAAGGAGCTCCCCCTACTGTATAGGGGATATTTATTGTACTACCCGCACAATAAGAAGTAGGAGATATTAGTTCTAATGTAATAGTTTGTCCATTGCTAGTAGCACTGTATAACAAAACTGTTAATAATCCTTAAATCCGCAAATAAAAAAGGGAGTTGAAAAACTTGAGATGTTTTGGTAATATTTTACATTTTAAAAGTTTACTAACACTAATATTCCTCAAACAGGAGTCTTTTAT
>CAIWDQ010000388.1 GCA_903911455.1 uncultured bacterium | reverse complement strand
CATTTGATTTGTAATCTGTAAATAAATAAATATATGGCAAAACCAGTTGAAATAGATTCCTCCTCGATTAACATTTTAGGAGCCGGTACAATAGTAAAAGGCGATATTATTGCTAATGGAGACTTTAGAATTGATGGAACTTTAACAGGGACTATAAGTGCTAAAGGCAAATTAGTTATAGGAGCTACAGGCTCTGTTGAAGGAGAAATCTCTTGTCAGAATGCTGACTTTTCAGGAAGTGTTAAAGCTAATGTTAATGTACAGGAACTTTTAGCTTTAAAAAGCACCGCTAAATTAATTGGTAATATTGTTATTAATAAATTATCAATTGAACCAGGCGCACAATTCTCAGGATCGTGTAGTATGAATACCGGTAAATCGAATTCATTTAATCATGTAAATGAAACCCAACAAACCAAGGAAACAGCTTAACGATTACGCAAAATACTCGAGTATTGCTTTTCAGATGATAGCTATTATTCTGTTAGGTATATTTGGTGGATATGAGTTAGATAAATGGTTGACAAATGGGAAACATTATTTTGTTGTAGTTTTTTCGATGCTATCTGTGATTCTATCTATATATTACGTAACAAAAGATCTTTTAAATAATAAAAAATAATACTCTTATAAATGAAATCTAATTACCTTGATTTCTTAAAAAATTTACTGCTCTTTACTATTGTTATTGCTGCAATTGCAATTACAACCAATTACTTTTTACCTAAAAACCTAACTTCACCTGCTGTCCCTTTTCTTATCCCTTTTTTCTTTTCGCTAACTTTAATTTTCCATTACTTACAGTTAAAAGCTGTTGACAAAACCTTTGCACGCTTTACAACTAGTTATATGCTATTAACATTTTCTAAGTTAGTGCTACTATTGATAATTTTATTATTATATGTTTTCTTACACCCTAAAGAAGCTATTCCATTTATAGTATGGTATTTTCTAATGTATTTGTTCTATACTATTTTTGAAGCATTGTCTCTTCAAAACCTGAATAAAAAATAAGATAAATAAGATACTGTTTTTAACATTCTTCTACTAACTTTATTAAGGATTACTATATTAGTAATTCTAACTTTTATTTTATAATTATGAAAAGACGACTTTACAATTTATTTGTTATTGTTATTATTTGCGTACTGTTTAATTTTAATAGTTTTTCGCAAAAGAAAGTTTACATGGTTTCGACTGCTCATCTTGATACTCAATGGAACTGGACTGTACAGGCAACTATAAATACTAGTACCTTTAATACTTTAGAGAAGAACTTTGCTTTGTTCTCTCAGTACCCTGATTATAAATTCAATTTCGAAGGAGCTATTATTTATATGTTTGCTAAGGAATATTATCCTTCAGCTTATGATTCATTAAAGAATTATATCTCTCAGGGTAGATGGCACATTACAGGTAGTTCGCTTGATGCAAATGATGTAAATATACCCTCACCTGAATCTTTCTTTAGGAATGTTTTATTAGGTCAAACCTTTTATAAAAAAGAGTTTAATAAGAAAAGTAATGATATCTTTTTACCTGATTGTTTTGGGTTTGGATATGTTTTACCTTCTATAGCAAAACACTGCGGCTTATTAGGCTTCTCTTCACAAAAGCTTTCATGGGGTTCTTCTACTACTGTTCCATTTGATGTTGGCATTTGGCAAGGTGTTGATGGTTCTCAAATTATGGCTGCATTAAAACCTGGTGCTTATACTACAACTATTACAACTGATTTAAGTAATAGTAGCTCCATACTCACTGCTGTTAATGCTGAAGGGGCTTCAAGTAATGGTCATTTTGTAGGGTTACAATATTATGGAACCGGCGACGTAGGTGGTGCACCTGATACAACATCAGTTTATTGGTTAGAAAAGAGTATTGCCGGCACTGGTCCTTTAACGATTATAGCTGGAACATCTGATTCATTATTTGAAATAACTCCACAAAGCCAATGGGGAGATTTTCCTCTTTATAATGGAGAATTATTAATGGCAACTCATGGAACTGGTTGTTATACATCTCAAACTGCTATGAAAAGATGGAACCGTAAGAATGAATTATTAGGTACAGCCACCGAAAGAAGTTCTGTTATGGCTCAATGGCTTGGTGGATTAAAGTATCCAACAGATATTTTAAACAGTACATGGACTCGTGTTATCTGGCATCAGTTTCACGACGACTTAACAGGAACGAGTATTCCTCAGGCATATACTTTTTCGTGGAACGACGAAGTTGTATGTCAGAATACTTTTGCTACTGCTCTTACAAATGCTTCGGGTGCTATAATAAGAGGACTTAATACACAAACTGTAGGTAATTCGGTTGTAGTTTACAATCAACTTTCAATTGATAGAGAAGATATTGTTGATGCAACGATCTCTTATAATATTATTCCTCCTATTTATATGAGGGTATATAATCAATATGGTGTTGAAGTTCCTGCTCAGATAATATCTTTTGGTAATGGAACGATTAACTTTATTTTTGATGCCAATGTTAAATCCTTAGGTTATGAAGTTTATGATGTAAAAGTATCTTCAACTCCCTCTCCTTTGACAACTAATTTAGTTGTTACAAACAATACAATTGAAAATTCGGTATACAAAGTTACTTTAAATACTAATGGAGACGTTTCTTCAATCATTGATAAAAGATATGGTAATAAGGAATTGCTTAGTACTCCTATTAGATTAGGTATGTTTACAGATCAATCTAATTCATGGCCTTCTTGGGAGATTCAATATAGTGCAATTAGTGGAAATCCACAGAACTATGTAGATGGTACTCCTACTATATCAATTCAAGAAAATGGTTTGTTGAGAGCTACTTTAAAGATAGTAAGAACTAAGAGTGGTTCTACTTTTACAGAATATATTCGTCTTACAAATGTAGGTCCTAAAGAAAGAATTGACTTTGTAAATAATGTTGACTGGAAGACTAAAAATACATTATTAAAAGCTATTTTCCCATTATCAGTTTCTAATCCTTATGCAACTTACGATCTTGGACTTGGTTCTATCAAACGAAATAATAATACTTCTTCAAAGTACGAAGTCCCTGCTCAACAATGGGCTGACTTAACCAGTACTGATAGTACCTATGGTGTTTCTATTATGAATGATTGCAAATATGGTTGGGATAAACCTGCAAATAATACTTTACGTTTATCATTGATACATACTCCGGGAGTAAGCACAAGTTTTACTTATCAGGCAAACCAGGATTTATTTAAACAACAATTTACATATTCTATTTACGGGCATGCAGGAAGGTATTTTGATGCAAATACTGTGTGGGAAGCTGATAAACTGAACCAGCCATTAATTTCTTTTGTAGCTCCTAAACATAATGGGACTCTTGGTAAAAGCTTTTCATTTGCGAGTGTTGATACTTCACAGATAGCTATTAAAGAAGTTAAGAAAGCAGAAAACAGTTCTGATTTTATAATAAGAGTTTATGAAACAAAAGGCCTTCCGGCAAACAATGTTAAAGTTAAATTCTGCTCTCAGATTATTAGCGCAAGCGAATGCAATGGCATTGAAGAAGTAATTGGAAGTGCCAACTATTCAGGAGATTCTCTTACTTTTAGTTTAACTCCTTTTCAACCTAAAACTTTTAGTGTAAAGCTTGCTCCACCTTCCGATCCACTTACAAATCCTGTTAGTAGCCCTATAAGTTTATATTATGGTGATGATGCGATAACTTACGACTCCAATAGAGCTGATGGCAACTTCGATGGAAATAAAATTACTTATTCTGCCGAACTTTTACTTGATACAATTTTCGCTGATGGTATAGCCTTTAAGATGGGTCCTAAATATACAGGTGCTAAGAACATTATTAGATGTCATGGCAATAAGATTCCATTAACAGGAGCAGCTAATTTTAAGAAATTATACATCCTTGCAGCTTCTTCTTCGGGTGACCAGACTGGTACTTTTTATATAAATAATACTCCTTACACTATTGGAGTTCAATACTTCTCTGGCTATGTTGGTTCGTGGGGCGGAACGTATGCTACCAGCTTCTTTAAAACTGATAACATTGCCTGGACAGGTACGCACCGACACAATGGAGCAAATAATACCAACGAAGCATACTCTTTTACGTATCTTTATAAGTATTGCATAGTGCTTCCGCAAGGGGCTACTGAACTTACACTTCCAGTTAATGACAAGATTGCTATCTTTGCTTTAACTCTGGCAAACAACGAGAACGACGACATTACGAATGGTAACGAAATAAAAGATATTCCATATCAGGATACTTTAGTAAACAGTAGTTGCAATATTAATCAAACATTAAATAAAGCTGCAACAGCTTCAGGACAATGTGCTACTAACGAAACTCCTGCTCAAGGTGTAGATGGGGATGAAACAACTAAGTGGTGTCATAATGTTGCCGGTAATAAATATCTTGACGTTGATATGGCTGATACTATAACTATATGTCGCTGGAGAGTAGTTCATGCCGGTGTTGAATCAACTAATTATATTACTAAAAGCTTTGCATTGCAAGTTCCTAATGGAAGTGGATGGATAACTTTAGATACAGTTTCAGGCAATACTGCTAATGTTACTGATAGAAATATTACTCCTTTCAGAGCACGAAGAGTACGATTGTTGGTTACTAATTCGGGGAGTGACAACGCTGCACGTATCTACGAATTTCAGGTATTCGGAGATGTTAAGAAGAATACTTCTTATGGTAATTTAATTCACATACCAGGAACTATCGAAGCCGAAAACTTTGATAACGGTGGTGAGTTAACTGCTTATCATGATACTGATACTCCTAACACTGGCGGACAATACCGTTTGGGTGAGAGTGTGGATATTGAAACTTGCTCTGAGGGTGGTTATGATGTTACAAATATAAATTCAGGTGAATGGCTGAAGTACACAGTATACGTTGATTCGTCTGCTGATTACCGTATTGATGCAAGAGTAGCTTCTTTGAATGGTGGTGGTCAGTTTCATGTTGAATTTGATACCATCACAAAAAGCGGTATTTATAATATTACTTCTACAGGTGGCAATCAAACTTTTGTAACCTTAAGTAAGAATGTATTTTTAACTGTAGGCTATCATGTTATACGCGTATATTTCGATCAGTCGGTGAGTAGTTTTAATTTAAATAAGCTTGTATTTACTTGTCTTGGGAATCCTGCAAATGGGAATGGCGATGGTTTGGCTGGGAATTACTTTAATGGAAATAATTTCAACACTCCTGTAATGTATCGGATTGATCCTGTTATAAACTTTGAGTGGCAGTTAGGTTCCCCTGCTCCTATTGTAAATGCAGATAACTTTTCGGTGAAATGGACAGGGCAGGTACAACCCAGATATAGCGATTTGTATACCTTTTATACTACTTCGGATGATGGCGTAAGGTTGTGGATAAACAATGTTTTGCTTATTGATAACTGGGTGGCTCATAATTATTATGTAAACAATGCTACCATTTCTTTAACTGCCGGACAGAAGTATGATATAAGACTGGAATATTATGAGAATACTTTAAATGCAACCTGTATCCTCGGTTGGTCGAGTACTAACCAGTGGGCAGAAACTATTCCGATGAGCCAGCTTTATTCGAATGCCTTAGGAATAAACGAAACTACCAAAGATAATTTAAAGATCTATCCAAACCCCGTTACTCATGGTCATTTTATTATTGATATGATTCAGTTTAATGATAAAGAAACCTTCACCATAAATATTTATAATCTACAAGGAAAGAAACTGATAGAGAAAAATACTAAAGGAGGAATTAAATATGATATTTCAACCAAAGGAATGTCTCCTGGAATTTATCTGTTATCTTTAAAGAGTAAAGATATTAATATTAATATTAATAAGAAGTTTATTGTGCAATAGAAATAACCGAGTAACAAAAAGAATAAAGGCAATAGGCATTAGGCAATAGTTAAGAAAAGAATTCGTCATTGCGAGCTCCTATTCTTATAGCACACTATTGATATGACAAATCATTGAAAGCATCCTGACAGGTTTTTCATCCTGTCAGGTATTAAGCCTTTTTAATTTCGTGTCCTTTAGTTTTGCACTTTGAATTTTTAATAAAAGAATGATGTTGTAAATTTTTCTTTTTGCTTCTTTTTCTTT
>CAIWDQ010000387.1 GCA_903911455.1 uncultured bacterium | reverse complement strand
TAAAAAAGATTTCTCCACAATAAGTGTAGTCTAATTTGTCCAAGATTTTCAGCATTGGAACGTTGTCAAAATTTGTATCCACCTTAATGCTATAAAATTTTCTCTCAACGCATAGATATTCTATCTCTTTAAATAAATACGTTGCAATGCCTTTTCCTTTTACTGCGTTTGATACAGCGGCACGATGTACAACTGCATAGTCATCATTAGTAAGCCATTTTCCATTAATAGCATTATAAGCAGGTTCTTCGCCGAAAATAATTGCTGCATAAGCAATAATCAGATTATTATCTATAAGTACGTAACTATTACCATTGGCTATATCGTCATTAATAGTCTGTTCATTGGGATAACCATTTTGCCATTGATCGCTACCATCTTGTTTTCTTTGTTCAATTGCTTGCTGCAAAATGTTCCAAATAATAGGTAATTCTGAATAAGTTGCTTTTGTTAAAATCATTTCAAAAGATATTAACTAACTATTTTATTGCCGGAATCGGATTTTCTAATTGATTAGGTTGAGCTTAGGGTAACTTATCCCTTCATTCATCTTGAACAAAGCATAATCTTTTGATTCTCTATAACCAGGTAAGTCGGGTTTATTTTCCAATACATTTTTTTCTGATTTGGGTGTTGTGAAAGGCATTTTGCCAGTAGGATTAAATTTACCAGTAATCACATCAATCAATGCATCAGTTGATGTGCCAAATGTCGCAATTACTGCTTTAATGTTTGGAAGGGTTTGTTTATTATAAATTTCGTCGATTACCCAAGGGTTAGTGTAATTAACTACCAATACAGTTGGTTTTTCCATTATCAATCGGTTCACATAATCTACATTCACAGCATTTTCAGATAAAAGTAATGATAATGGAGAACCATCTGAATTAAATAAAGATTTTGAGACTGGAGTTATCCATAAAACAATAATATCTGCTTCTTCAGGGGTTGCTACAAATTGAACACACGTGTTTCCAATAGGATTATAAACATTCGTGGCCGATTGACCCTTCTTTTGCATATAAGTTTCTAAATAAACTTTTGTAGCATTATTTTTTAAAGGAAGAATTTTTTTATCGTTTCGAAGTAGAACAATTGATTTGTGTAATGCCAAATTTGCTTTCTCCTGGAATTTCGCATTATTTACTAATCTCTCAGCAGCATCCACATTTACATAAGGGTTTTCAAATAACCCAAGCTGATAAAATTCCATTAATAATTTAAAAACAGAGGTGTCTATTAATTTCATATCAATCTTTCCTGCCTTTACTACTTCAAGAAGTTTTGTTGGATCAGCAGTTCCTGAAAAAATATTTACACCGGCATCAATAGCTTTTATATAACGTTGTTCAATAGTCAAATTTTCTGCACCCCAAGGCATCATTTCAATAGGCCCTGTATCTGAATTTATAATTCCTTTAAATCCCAATTCTTTTCTTAATAATTCTTGTAATACAGGTTTGTTATAAGCATATGCTATTTCAGGATATTTTGTTCCAACTGGAAAAGAGTAATAGGGCATGATAGAAGATGTGCCTGCTTTAATGGCATATTTAAATGGTATCAAATTGCTATCTAATTTGCCAGAAGTAAAAATTTCTCTTTTGCCCCATGGAAAATGTGGATCTTGACCACCATCACCCGCACCACCCCCCGGAAAATGTTTAGTTGTTAAAGCAACGGAACTATTGGTCAATTTAGGACCTTGAAAACCTAAAATGACTTCATATATCATTTTTCCAACCCATTCGGGATTCTCTCCAAAAGTTCCCTCTATTCTTTGCCAACGGGGTTCAGTTGACAAATCAGCCATGTACATATATCCTTTTCGTAATCCTACGGCTAACCATTCTTGCCGTGCAATGTCGGCAAACTCCCTTGTTAATTTTAAATCATGCATTGCAGATAATCCCAGTTCAGAAGGCCAGGATGAAAATGTTGTTTTACCTACGCTTAATCCGAGTGATGCATCTCTGGTGATATGATTACGTGGGTTTGAAGCGATGATACAAGGAAGACCTAAACCATCACTTTCGCATAATGCCTGTAATTTATTTGCCCATTCTGCAGTAGTTCGGGCATCAACATTTGCACGATAAATAAAATGACGTAATTTATATTGAGTTACAGCTTTAGTTGCACCGGCAGCCATCATCATGCTAATAGGAAGAGGTTGTTTGGTAAACATATTTGTATTCTGTACTAAGTCTTCTTCATTAAAATCACTAGTAGTAGGTTCGTTATTTTTAGGAGCTTCGAAAGACCAATCATTTTTCATTCGAGTAGTGCTAATGAGCATGAAACCAACCTTATCTTCAACAGACATTTTTGAAAGTAAATCTTTTGCTCTTTCTTCATAAGGCAAACGCCAATCTTCATATTTATCCAGTTTTCCGTTTTTATTTAAATCTTTAAATTGAAGACCATGAACAATTAAAATAGGTATACTCTTGTATCCCAATTTCGGTATCCCTTTACTGGTTTGAGCATTCATATTTATTAGTGAAGTACTTAATAAAATTGTCGTTAAAATAACTCGCATAAAATCATCAATTTGATATATTGTCGAAAAATACAAATAATTTAAATGCTACGGAATTGTATATATTAAAAAGAGCGTGGACTCATGTTAACTATTGTTGCGATGATTTAAAGTAGTTTCAGTATTAAGTGGTCCAAGCTTGGAATGTGTTCGAATTTTTAATTAAGGATTTGCTTGTAATATACAAAGTACTACACTAAAAAGGGCGGCGGAAAGACAATACCTTATTTTTCTTCTATTTTGATTAAATGTTTCTTTTAGTCTTTTTTTAGCTGTGTTTTGTGAGACCCTATCAACCCAAAAAATTTATTTTTTAAAG
>CAIWDQ010000386.1 GCA_903911455.1 uncultured bacterium | reverse complement strand
TCGGAGCCCTCCGCAGCGCGCGCCGGCCCGGCGGCCAAGATCACCGCGCAACAGAAAGCCGCCCGCTTCATCGTCGCTCCTTATTGAATTTTATTTTCAACAGATTTCTCAACGTAAAGAATATTGGAAGCAGTATGGTAATGTAGAACTGTTTCAAGCTAATCACGAGAATATATTTGACGATCATCCAAAGGACAATAGTATTGATATTGTTCTGCTTCAAGATACACTACATCATCTTGAACCTTTGCAGGAAGCAATTAAGATTATGAAAGATGCCTTAAAAGAAGATGGTGAAATAATTTTAATTGAAGAGAACGGGAATAATATTGTGCAGAATACAAAACTATATATTCGTAGAGGTAACAAAAAGATAATTGAGATTTGGGATGAGCAGTTACAAAAGAAGGTGCTATTGGGTAACGAAAATATACGCAGTCTTAATAACTGGAAACAAGAGTTTGCCAAACAGAATTTATTTGTTGATGATACTAAAACACAATATATAAGATTGTATCCTCCTTTTAATTTTAATGAAGATAACTTTGATAAAATAATAAGCAAAGAACAAGACATTTGGAAGAAGAATAATTTGTTAAAAGAATATTTTTTCTTTGGGCTTAACTTTATCGTAAAAAAGAAATAGATGAGAATTGCAGTTAATACCCGCTTATTATTAAAGGACAAACTGGAAGGTATCGGTTGGTTTACTTACGAAACTTTAAAAAGGATGACTTTAAAACATCCTGAACATGAGTTTATTTTCTTTTTTGACAGAGCTTATGATAAGGAGTTTGTTTTTGCTGATAACGTTACACCTGTTATTGTAAATCCTCCAGCGCGTCATCCTATTTTATGGTATTTGTTTTTTGATTGGGGTATAACTAAAGCTTTAAAGAAATATAAAGCTGATGTATTCCTTTCGCCCGATGGTTGGTTATCGTTGCGTACTGATGTAAAATCCCTTGCAGTGATACATGATCTTAACTTTGAACATTATCCCAAGATCATTAAACCTGTATTCAGGTATTATTATATGTACTATTTTCATCGTTTTGCTCAAAAAGCTACCCGTATTGCTACTGTTTCTGAATATACTAAGCAGGACATTGTTTCTCATTATGGCATTTCATCTGATATTATTGATGTAGTTTATAATGGTTCTCATGATCTTTATAAACCAATTGAAGAAGATGAAAAAGTGAAAGTAAGAGATGAGTTTTCTGATGGTAATCCTTACTTTATTTTTATAGGGGCCTTGCATCCACGTAAGAATCTTGCCCGATTATTCAAAGCATTTGATATCTTTAAAGAACAGAGTAATTCTTCAACTAAACTTATGATTGTAGGGAATAAAAAATGGTGGAAAGGTGAGATTGAGGATACTTTTAATGCGATGAAGCATAAAGATGAAGTGATATTTACAGGATGGCAAGCACCTGATATTCTAAATAAACTACTTGCTTCAGCAGTTGCATTAACATATGTTTCGTATTTTGAAGGATTCGGTATTCCAATTGTAGAAGCATTTAATGCCGAAACTGCTGTTATTACTTCAAATGTAACTTCTATGCCTGAGATTGCAGGTGATGCTGCCTTGCTTGTTGATCCTTTTGATATCAACTCAATTGCTGATGCTATGATGAAGATAAATACAGATGAAGTATTAAGAAAACAATTAATAGAGAATGGCAAACAGAGACGACAACTCTATAGCTGGGACAAAACGGCTGATAAACTCTGGAATGCTATTGAGAATACAATTAAAATGTAATGCCTTCTCTTTTTTATTTAATTTTGTAATTAATATATGAAAACTAAAGATTTGATCGTAGATCAATTAATGATAGAAGGCAAGAAGTTGCCTGTAATGGAAGAATTTTATAGTCTGCAGGGTGAAGGTTTTCACACTGGGGAAGCTGCCTGGTTTATACGTGTTGGGGGGTGTGATGTTGGTTGTTATTGGTGCGATGTTAAAGAATCGTGGAATGCAAAGATACATCCTGCCAAAGATACTGAGACTATAGTTGAGAATGCTGCTGCAAATCCTGCCAAAGCAGTTATTATTACCGGTGGTGAGCCTTTAAATTATAATCTTTCTTATTTATGTGATGAATTGCATAAGAGAGGTATTAAAACTTTTTTAGAGACTTCTGGTTCTGAGCCTTTAAATGGTACCTGGGATTGGATTTGTCTTTCTCCTAAAAAACAAAGTCCTCCTGTTGAGGATAATTACAAACATGCAAGTGAACTTAAAGTAATTATTACTAAAGAAACTGACTTTGAATGGGCTGAATGTAATGCAGCTAAAGTTAGTGAGGCATGCATTTTGTTTCTACAGCCTGAGTGGAGCAAACATAATGAAATGATGCCTTTAATAATTGATTATATTCTTAAAAATCCAAAGTGGAGGATATCTTTGCAGAGCCATAAATACATGAGGATCCCATAATTTTAATAAGCACTTATTCATAACTAAATAATGAAAAAACATTTCAACATCTTAAAGCTATCTCTTTCTTTATTACTGATTTTATTGGCACTATCTTCTTATTCTCAGGATAAAAAAGAATATACAACCCGTAATAAAAAAGCTATTAAACATTATGAGGAAGCAATAAAATTATATGACGAACGAAAAAACTTTGAATCAATTGAAGAGCTTAACAAAGCTTTAGCTGAAGATGATAGGTTTATTGAGGCATATTTTATGTTAGCTGCCAATTATACCGATAAGCGGGATGTTGAAAAAGCAATTGATAATTATTTAAAAGGCATAGCTATTGATCAATATTTCTTTCCTACTGCTTTTTTTACTGTTGCAAAACTACAGTTAGGTACTGGGAAATATGCTGATGCTAAAGATAATTTCCAGAAGTATTTAAAGGTAAACAAGAAAGCACTTCCACATCAAAAAGAGTTAGCTTTAAAAGGTATTGATAAAGCAGAGTTTGCAATCTATCAAATGCAACACCCAGTGGATTTTAAACCTCAAAACTTAGGTGATAGTGTGAATTCAGAAAATGATGAGGTGTTACCTGCATTAACTGCTGATGAACTTACGTTGATTATCACTGTAAAGCACAGAAAGGATGCTAAGACTATTGATCAGAGCTCTGGCTATGAAGAGGATTTTTATATAAGTCATAAGATAAATGGAGTTTGGACTAAGGCTATCCCAATCGGACCTCCTTTGAATACACATGGTAACGAAGGGGCTCAGAGCATTTCGCCTGATGGACATTCTATTTATTTTGTGGGTTGCAACCGCGATGATGGTTATGGTAGTTGTGATATTTATACTGCCGAATATGTTGGCGAACATTGGACAATTCCTGTTAATATGGGACCAAAAGTTAATTCGCAGTATTGGGAAACGCAACCTTCAATTGCTGCTGATGGCAGAACTTTGTATTTTGTGAGCAACCGTCCGGGCGGAAAAGGTGGGCAGGATATCTGGGAAACAGTTAAAGATGATAATGGTGAATGGGGTTATCCTGTCAATTTGGGTGATTCAATTAATACACCACGTGACGAGATGTCGCCTTTTATACATCCTGATAATCATACCATGTATTTTGCTTCGGATGGACATATTGGTATGGGTGGTGTTGATTTGTTTTATACAAAAAAGATAGATAAAGACACATGGAGTAAACCTGTTAATCTTGGTTATCCTATTAATACTTATGCTGATGAAATCAACCTTATTGTGAATGCTAAAGGGGATTATGCTTATTTTTCTTCTGATAAATATGGAGGCAAAGGTAAGTTTGATCTTTATGGTTTTGAATTGTATAAAGAAGCCCGTCCGATGATGGTTAATTATATGAAAGGTATTGTGTATGATGCTGAAACCAATAAAAAGCTTGAAGCTAAATTTGAAGTTATTGACTTGACTACAGGTACTATTGAGGTGCAATCCAAGTCTGATCCTGTTAACGGAAGCTTTCTGGTTTGTTTGCCGAGTGGCAAAAGTTATGCTTTAAATGTTTCAAAAGATGGTTATTTGTTTTACTCTGAGAATATCTTTATAACTGGCAATTACAGTAATACTGAACCTTATTTAAAAGATGTAGCTTTAAAACCTGTTAAAGTTGGTGAAGCTGTTGTATTGAATAATATTTTCTTTGAAACCGATCAGTATGAGTTGAAAGACGAATCAAAAGTGGAGCTTAACAAATTGCTAAGTCTTCTTAAAAATAATCCCAAAATGAAGATTGAGGTGGGCGGACATACTGATAATGTGGGAGGTGATAAGCACAATCAATTATTATCTCAAAACCGTGCTAAAGCAGTTTATGATTATCTTATTAAAAATGGTATTGATAAACTCCGCTTATCATACAAAGGTTATGCATCTACTAAACCTGTAGCTACTAACGATACTGAAGCAGGACGTTCTAAAAACAGAAGGACTGAGTTTTCGGTTGTAAGTAATTAAAATGGTTTAAATACTATTTTCTATAATCTAATATTTATTGATTTGCAGTTCGTAAAAAAGCAAAACAACTATATACTTCGAACAATGGAGACTGCTGTTAGTTCTTAGTCCTGATTTCATTTTTTTGAAGAATGTTTTTTAAGCCATATGATTGACCCATTTGTGTTTTGCCAAATGTGTTGAGCAAAGCAAGTATAGTAGTCAGCCTCGTTTTCGTCACCAATACTATAGTGGTCTGCAAGTTTGGTGATTTGTTTTTTTGATAGAAGTTTAGAAGCTACAAACTTGTTTTGTTTTAGAGCTTTTTGAAGTTGCTTTTTAGCATTCTCAGTTTCACCTTCTGTCTTGTAAGTGAACAAAGCCCGGTTGAAAAGTGGAAAAGCACTGCTATCCTCTTTAAACATCTTGTCATACTTCTCAAATTTTTTCATCTCGTTAAGCTCAATCAAGTAAAGTAAAAGTTGGTCTCTTACACCTTGATTGTCGTTTGGATTAAGTTCAATCATCTCTTCCAAAACTGCAACACATTCCTTCACTTTTCCCATTTTGTAAAGGCAGTCTGAATGGGACTGCATACAACGCATAAAAGGTCGTGTTTCGTGAAAACCCCAAAATGCTCCTTTATGTTCATCTAAATATTTACCACCAAAAACTTGTCGGCCGATGGTAATTCCCTTCTCATAGAATGCATTTGCTATTTCTGCTGTATCCTCCATTGAACCAAGAAACTCATACGCTTCTATGCAATTGCTGTCAAGTTTAAGTGCCTTTTCAATGTTCTGTTTAGCTTTTGCCGGTGAAAGTTCGTAAGCAGCATAAACTAAGTCTTGTGCTTGTTCCTGAGGGCTTAACGCCTCCTCTGGAAACGAGGGTATTTGCTGTCCGGCAATACTGTTCATAAACTTTAGTATGTCGGTTTCCGATTTAAAGTCCTGCGTTGCTAAAAGTCGTTGCAGGTCTGTCATCATTTTTTCGTGTTCTTTGCTCATAAATTAAAGGTAAAAATTATTTGTCAAGTTTTGTTTAATCAATATGTTTTTTGTCAATATGATGCTGAAAAATTCGAGTAAGCACTGTCGCCCAATAATTACTGCTAACTGTAATTGATGGAAGGTGGTTATTGTGCTTTCATTTATTTACACGTTATGCTAATTTCATATACTTCTCATTACACATTTATTTCTTCCCTATATATTTTTTTACCAGGTCAATAAAGGCTTTCTGCTGATCAATGAATACATTATGTGAAGACCCTTCTATTAATGTATAATTATCTGAACCGATTATTGATTTTAGTAAAGATAATTGTAATTCATCAAAAAGGCCATCCTCTTGACCGTAAATACCAAACACTTTACTTTTTTTCTTTACATCATTAAGGTCAGTTGATAAATTTAATGTTGTATAATGTTCATTTTTGTAATAGCCACTTACCGGTTTTTTCGTCATATTTGACAAATAAGAAACATAATTAGTTTTCTTTAATGAATCATTAATAGTTTTAGATTCTTGAGTCGGATTTTTAGCTTTGTAAAATCCACATGACATTGCATGTGTGAAACAATAACTGCTATAATCTAAAGAAGCCGTATCCATTTTTTCAATCATTTCAATATATTGAAGATTTGAAGACTTTGTTTCAGTATATATTTTTCTACATTTTGAAATAATTGATTTAAAAGTCATTTGATATGATAAAGGAGAACTAAGTAAAATTAAATTATCTACTTTCTCAGGATAGCTTTTTGAGAATAGTATCCCAATAGTTCCGCCAAAACTGTGTCCTATTAATGTTGCAGTTTTAATATTATACTTTTTATAAATATTTAGTAAGTCCTCAAATGCTTCTTTAAATGTATATTTAGAATTTGTGTCAGACTTTGTTCTTCCGCAACCCCTTTGATCATATACTATAACATAAAATCCATTGTCAGCTAGTTTCTGTGCTGTCGAAAACTCAAACGAAACAGCATTGTATCCGGGGCCACCGTGCAAAAAGATAATTGCTTTATTTGTACTGTCACCATATGCTTTAGAATAAAACTTATGCTGCCCAAAAGTTAGTTGAGTAGCTACAAAGATGAATATTGTTAGAAGTATTGTTTTCATAGTTTTTAATTTTAATTGTAAATAACTATAAACATACTAAACGATTCAATTGTTCTCTAAACAAATTTGACTTGAAGGCACTGATTTACCTTTTGGATTTTCAGAATTGTAGAACATTAAACTAGTATAAAAGCAACTTCCTTCAATCTTTATTATAGTCACTTCAATTCTATCTCCTACTTTAGATTTAAGATTATTGTTTAGTATTTCAATACAAGTTAATTCATATTTACATTCACTTAACCATCTAACTTTCCATATCATTTCAAGATTTCCGTTGTTATAACTCTTAGTAATTGAATCTGTCATAACACTTATTTTACCTGGAAGTGAAGGATAATAGAATCTTCCTGATTTGAATTTATTACACTTTAGGTCTTGTGCGTTTAGAGTCAATGAGAATGTAAACAACATTAAAAATAATAAAATTTTAGATTTCATAAATTATTTGTTTTACGAAGTTTATTTATCGTCTGTATTAATTCTTAGTTAGATAAAAAAACTCTCTATCTAATTCATATTTTAATCTTTTTACGCTTCTTCTCATCATAAAATAGGGGATTGCAAACATAAATGTGGCATGTAATAATAAAAAAGGAATAGCTATTAAATCTGTATTTCTTCCATCTCTTAAAAAACCGAATAAAAATACGGAATAAAATAGGATTAAGAAAAAATAGAATACTAAAAAGAAATAGTTAAAACCACTTATTTCAGTCTCAATTATAAGTTGTCCATTATTCTCTTTAAATGAACCGCTTGCTACAGCAAAATTCATATTAGTATCAAAAAACCTTCTTCTTCTTTTTAGTTTAAACCCATCAAAGTCTACAACTCCTTTAAATTCATTTTTACTTGTAGAAAAAGCATCAAATGGGTCCGAAAATATCCCGGTAGTTCCATTATCAGTTATTTTACTTAATCTATTTACAAATTCATGCTTACTTATAGGTAAAGTTGTTGTCAAATTATCTAATAATTTTAGTCTTCTTAAAAATTCATTCATTTTCTATAAATCTATATGCTAATGTAAGTCTTAATCTATTGTTTAATTAGA
The DNA here is from genome assembly GCA_903911455.1 of uncultured bacterium. Taxonomy (GTDB): domain Bacteria; phylum Bacteroidota; class Bacteroidia; order Bacteroidales; family JACABE01; genus JBAXLO01. The sequence continues at coordinate 10,968 of CAIWDQ010000386.1, read as the reverse complement.
TATTATCTTTTATTTATTGATGCTAAATTCTGGAACTTAGCATAAAGGTTTTATACATTAAAAGCAGCTAATCATTTGTATTTACAAATTATATTTTTTCATTAGTTTTTTGCAAAATTCAATTTCTTCATCTGAAAATAGGTTTTTATACTTTGGTCTTGAAGCAAGATATTCTAGTGAAAGGTCAACTCTATGTGGAATAGGTTCTTCAAGTTTTTTAAATCCTGATTTCATATCACCTGAAGTCATTTCATCATGTAGTATTCGCTTAATAAATTCAACTCCACCACCATCAAGTTTCATTCTGTCTAAAAGAAGTGTGCTAATCTGAATACGAATCGCAATGGCTTCTTCAAAAGATTTTTTTACATCGTCTTCCAAATCTTGTCGTAATTTTATCTCTGCTTCATCTAATTGTGCTTGTATTGTAGCAGCTTCTTTGCCGAATTCCTTAAATTCTTTTAATGTTTTAGGGTCTGTAACTTCTTTAGAAGCCTTTTCGCAAAAGTATTTGAATTTTGTGTTAAATTTTGTCAGTAATGCTTCATCTTCTTGGAATGTCTTGTCAAGAGTTAATACCAAAATATTTTCTTCATTACTTTGAGCATAATATGTCCAATTGTATGAACCGTTAATAATTATCGAGTTGTCAATGATACAAAATTTATGATGTAAAAAATTTGGCGAAACAATAAAGAGTTGACTTTGATTTCTAATTAATTCCTTGAATTTATTAGAATTCTTGAAATTTTCTTTTGAGTCGCTAATTACAATTTTAACATCAATACCTGCATTGCTTCGTTGTCCAAGTGTTCTAATAATATCTTCGTCTGTCAACCAAGCAACTGCAACTTTAATTTCTGTGTTTGCTTTTTTTAGGTTGCTAATAATTTCGTCTTTTATTTTTTGAAAGTGAACTGTTGCATGCATTGAAAATATTTTTTTTTAGTTTTTTATCCTGTTGAATTTGTCAATGGTAAATGATATGTTGTATTTGTAGCTAACTCGTTTATATATAAGGTAAAAACCATTTAAGTCAATATATTTAGCTGGCTTAACACGGTTTTGCTTGTTTATTTTCCACAAAGATAATAATATATTTTATAAATCACCATATCACCAAATCACCAAATCCTCTCCAAAGCTTCGCCACGTCAGTTACAACTGGCAGGCTTATATTATCTGCAAATTTACTCTTTTTATCAAACCAAATCAAAATATCAATAAATAAATCTTTTATCAAAAAAATAAATGAAAATAATTTACTACCCTGTAACCCGCGTATTCATTCAGAAAAATGTTTTATTTAAAAATAAATCATGAGTTTATGAAAAATATGTTTGGTAGTCTTATTAATTAAATATAATTTCGCAAAGTTTTAATTAAGAAAGCATTTTGAAAATGAAGCTTTTTTAAAACAAATGGAATTATAATCCATGAACTCTTTAAGAACGCCTCTAGGCTATGATTACCATCCTTACAAAATGTTGATTGTCGTTTATAAAAAGTTTTTTTAATCTGGTTAAAAATTATTTTTAATAAATAAATTTTATAAGCAATTAAAACATTTTAGAAAATGAGTATGACAAAAAGTACAAAACACGAATTTATAGTATGGTTAATCCAACTTTTAATTGAAAACCAAACTACCATTGAAAATGCTAATACTGAAGTAACTTTTGATGTAGCAGGTATGATATTATATTTAAAAGCATTAGAAGCTGCTTATATTGTAGAAATTGGAAAAATAACTGCTCTGGAACAGGCTAAAGTAAAGCAGGTAAAAAAAGCAAATGATAAATTGAGTGTAGCTTATAAAGCAGTAAGTTCTGCTGCCAATTCAGTAAGTGGACATTTAAGTGAAGATGACGCTTTGTCAGTAATTATTCATCAAAAAAGAAATGAGATGGTGAATATTGCCAACAGAGGCAAACGTGATTCAACGAAAGGTAATTCATCTTCTGATACTACTCCAACAGCATAATTTAAGGAACAAAATAATCAATATTAGAATTGATTAGAAAAATAAAAAGGGAAGAGCAAATAAGCTCCTCCCTTTTTTTATATTTTATTTTTTATTCAATTTGTGCCTCCTCTTTTTCTTAATTAATATTCCTTTCGCTTGAGCCAATCGGCTACGATGCCGATTCAATATTCCTTGCAGCCGATTCAATATTCCTTAAAGCAGATTCAATATTCCTTGTTGCTTTATCAATCTCCCTCTGCAGCTTAGCCTCTGGGCAACGTTGCCGAATGGATATTTAGGGTGTTTTAGGGCAGTTTCCTGACATTTTGTCAGGCTTTCGCAACAGCCGATTGCCTAAATTGGGGAGAATATAGCCTAAAATGGCTGCTTATTTGAATCGGCGCTAAGGAATATTGAATAAGCACTGTCGCCGAAAGGCTAAGCAACGAAACTTAGTGCTTGTTTCCAGTACTATTACAAAAAAGCCTGACAAAATGTCAGGCTTTTTTCAAGAAATTCCCAAAACAGGAAATCATAAAAGAATTTATCTTTCAAAGTCCTCTCTTTTGGAGAGGATTTACGTAGAGCTTATTTCTTCTCTACCTTTTTAAGTATATCATTCAACATCTCAATTTGAACTTTCTGTATTTCCAACAGTTCTTGTTGTTGATTCATGATTAGATGATCAATCTTTTCATGTAACATCCTAATCTCTAGTTCAGATTTAAGATTAACCATATAATCATTTTTACCTCTTTCTCTGTCTTTATCCTCTTGTCGGTTTTGGCTCATCATAATAACAGGAGCTTGTATAGCTGCCAAACAAGAAAGTATTAAGTTAAGTAAGATAAAAGGGTAGGGGTCAAAAGCTTTATGTGATAACCATATGATATTTAAACAAATCCATAGCAAAATAAATACCCCAAATGATATAATAAAAGTCCAGCTGCCACCAAATGAAGCTACTTTATCTGCAATTTTTTGTCCATAAGTTAGTGGAATCTTATCATCTTCATCAATTTTATCACTTATAGTAGTTTTGTCGGTTAACGAAGTAATAACAGTTTTCTCAAGAGTACTTAACTCCCCAACCTCTTTCGACAAAAAATCTGAAATGTATTTCTCTCTGTAAAAATTAAGCTCAGTAGTTGATAAATAACTCTCGTGCTTAAATTGAGGATTGTCTTTTTGAATCAAAGCGAGCAAAGTATGCCTGATAAGCTTAGCAGATGTTTTTTCTGAAATAGGGAATTCTTTCCCAGAGATATCACTTTTAAAAGTATCCATACTGTTAAAGTATTTCGTATTGTAAAATATAGATATTACAACTAATTAGCGATTGATCAATTTTGTAGCACCTTCCGAATATCTGTCGCCTTGTACTTTTAGTTCTGATGCAGCTTTATTAATCTCATTCAAATCATCAGAAGTAAGTTCTAAAGCTAAGGCCCCGAGGTTTTCGTCCAGACGAGATAGTTTAGTTGTACCTGGAATTGGAACAATCCAAGGCTTTTGAGCAAGCAACCAAGCAAGTGCAATTTGAGCAGGCGTAGCATTTTTACGTTGCGCAACAGTTGTAAGCAAGTCAACAAAAACCTGATTTATTTTACGATTCTCTACTGATAATCGTGGGACTGAATTACGGAAGTCAGTCTTTTCGAAAGTAGTATTCTCATTTATTTTTCCTGTAAGAAAACCTTTTCCTAAAGGACTATAAGGAACAAAACCTATCCCAAGTTCTTCTAAAGTTGGTATGATTTCTGCTTCAGGTTCTCTCCACCAGAGTGAATATTCGCTCTGTAAAGCAGAAACCGGCTGTACAGCATGAGCACGTCTGATAGTTTGCACACCTGCTTCGGATAAACCGAAATGCTTAACTTTACCTTCTTTAATAAGCTCTTTCACGGTACCAGCTACATCCTCAATAGGTATAATAGGATCAACACGATGCTGATAAAATAAATCTATACATTCTATTTTTAGACGTTTAAGCGAAGCCTCAGCAACTTCTCTTATGTGTTCGGGACGACTATTAAGAGCAGAAACACCTTGAGTAGTATCAAATCCAAATTTTGTTGCTATCACTATTTTATTACGAAAAGGAGCCAATGCTTCACCCAAAAGTTCTTCGTTAGTGAAAGGGCCATAAACCTCAGCAGTATCAAAAAAGGTTACACCACGTTCAATAGCTTTGTGGAGTAGCGAAATCATTTCTTTTTTATCAGGAAGCGTACCATACGAAAAACTCATTCCCATACAACCGAGCCCTATAGCTGAAACTTCAAGATTACTCTTGCCTAACTTACGTTTTTGAATTATTGTGTCCATATTTATGTGTTTTAAATTACATTGCAAAGTTACTTAATATTATTCTTACACATCTAAAAAAAGTTAACAGATTTTGAGAACAAATTAAACCGAGTGAACAGTAAATTTTGGTTTCTGTCAGCCGGCTTTGAGAAGTTATTCGCCTGCTTTTAGGAATAATTAGCCTCCCCTCAGGAACTGAAAGCCTCCCGTCAGGAACTGAAAACCTCCCGTCAGAAGCTGAAAGCCTCCTTTAATCTTTAGGCATATTACTTACTTTTAGTATTATAGGACTACGGATAATTTAGTGCAGTTTCAATTTAAAGTTATGCAATAAAATATTATTATATAATTTTTCAATCAAAATAACAATAAAATGCTTATCTTCGTGTTCTAATTTAAAACTTATAAATTGCCGTTAAAAAGTATATTATTAAAATATTGGGGACATAGTGTCTTTCGCCCTTTACAGGAAGAAATCATAAATTCTGTTCTGGAAGGTAAGGATACACTTGCTTTGCTGCCCACCGGCGGAGGTAAATCTATTTGCTTTCAGGTGCCTGCAATGTATAAACCCGGTATCTGTATAGTGATTACTCCTCTGATTTCTTTAATGAAAGATCAGGTAGAAGGTCTTAAGAAAAGAGGCATAAAAGCACTTGCCATTTATTCGGGTATGCATCCCAACGAAATAGAACTTGCTCTTAATAATAGTGTTTATGGAGATGTCAAGTTTCTTTATGTTTCGCCCGAGCGTCTTGAATCAGATACTTTTAAAGAACATCTTCGTAAGATGAATGTAAATCTGATAGCTGTGGATGAAGCGCATTGTGTGTCACAATGGGGTTATGATTTTCGTCCGCCTTATCTAACGATTGCTGAAATAAGAAATCTAGTCCGAAACGTTCCATTACTCGCTCTAACAGCTACTGCAACTCCAGAAGTTGTTGTTGATATTCAAGATAAACTTGAGTTTAAAACAAAGAATCTTTTTCAACATAGCTTTGAGAGAAAGAATCTTACTTATTATGTGATTAAAAATGAAGATAAGCTTGGTCGTACTCTTAGACTTATAGATAAAATAAAAGGTTCGGGAATAATCTATGTTAGGAGTAGAAGAAAAACAGCTGAGATTGCAGATTTCCTTTCAAAAAACGGAGTCAATTCATGTTATTATCATGCAGGCTTAGATCAGAATGTAAGAAATCAATCGCAAAGTGCATGGATGAATGGAAGTAAGAGGGTTATAGTTGCAACAAATGCATTTGGAATGGGTATTGACAAATCAAATGTTAGGTTTGTTATACATCTTGATATTCCTGACACACTGGAAGCTTACTTTCAGGAAGCAGGCAGAGCAGGACGTGATGGTGAACAAGCCATGGCTTTGCTGCTATTTAATAATGCAGACTTCCTTTCGCTTGAAAATAACTTTGAAACTTCTTATCCTGAACAGAGCTTTATAAAAAATGCATATAATGCACTAGGTAATTATTTTCAATTACCTGTAGGTGGAGGAAGAGATATGAGTTCTGAATTTGATTTGCGAACATTTTGCAATCAATATAATATCAACCATTTATCAACTTATAGTGCTTTGAAATTTCTTGAGAAAGATGGATATATCCTTTTATCTGAAGATATAAACCAGCCCTCAAAGGTATTTATCAACATAAGTAAAGAGGATCTTTATAGATTTCAAATTGAGAACCCTTCCTATGATAACTTTATAAAAACTTTACTGAGATCATATGGAGGCATCTTTACAGATTTTGTTAAAATAAATGAGAAAGAACTTTCGAAAAGGCTGAATACTGATGAAGATAAAATCATTAAAATATTAAATATCCTTCACAAAAATAATATTGTTACATTTATACCTCAAAACATAAAGCCATTTATTATCTTTACAAAAGAACGAATCAATTCAGATGATATCTTTATTTCTAAAGAAAATTATGAAATCAGAAAAGAAAATGCATTAAAGAGAATTGAAGCTATTAAGTTTTATGTTACATCCAAATCAAAATGTCGAAGTCAGTTATTACTTGAATATTTTGGAGAAAAAGGAAGTAAAAGATGTGGCTCCTGTGATGTTTGTTTAAATCGAAATAAAATGGAGCTTTCCGAATTTGAGTTTGATATGATATTAGATCAAGTAAAACCATTGCTATTAAATGATGAAATGACACTTGAACAGTTAGTAAGTTTTATTGAAACTGATGAAGATAAAATTTTAAAGGTAATGCAATGGTTGTTAGAAAATGATAAAATTATTAACACCGGTGAAATGAAATTCAGATGGAATAAATAATTTCAAACATTATAAATTCAACAAAAATTTGCCTTAACACTAGGATAAACCTTACATTCTTTGAAAATATAAAAACAAGGTTGGCTGTATCAATAAATTTGTCTACTTTTGCATGATTAATTAATATCAAAATGCAAGAGAAAAATAACTTAAACATTGATTTCAATTCTACTAATTTCTTTCTTTTTTTATGGAATTGGCGCAAAACATTTCTTATTGTAATAGCTGCTGCTGCAATAATATCAGGTGCTGCTTCATTTTTAATAACTCCTAAGTTTAAATCAACAGTTATATTGTTTCCTACTGCAACCAATTCAATTTCAAAAGCGTTATTGGCTGAGAATAATGGAAGCCAGGAAGATGTTTTAAGTTTTGGTGCTGAAGAAGAGGCAGAACAATTATTACAGATACTTAATTCAAGTAAGATTAGAAATAAGGTTGTTGAGAAATTTAATCTTTTCAAAGATTATGATATTGATACCAATGATAGGTATAAAAATACTAAATTAGTAAAAGAATATAATAGTAATATTAATTGTAAACTAACTGAATTTATGGGTGTAGAAATATCTGTGTTAGATAAAAACCCTCAAACTGCTGCAGATATTGCTAATACTATTTCCGAATTACTCGACTCTACTAAAAATGCGATGCAAAAAGAAAGAGCAGTAAAAGGGTTTCAGATTGTGAAGTCTACTTATGATCAGTTTCAGAAAGAAATGAATGAAATGCAGGATTCTCTAAATTTTATCAGATCAAAAGGTGTACATGATTACGAAACTCAAGCCGAAATGATCAATCAGGAATTAGCCATTCAGTTAGGAAAAGGAAATGGTAACAGCCCAGGTGTTAAACGTTTGGAAGATAAACTAGCTGTACTTGCACAATATGGAGGTACTTATGTAAAACTTAGAGATGAATTACAAAACCGTACAGAACAATTAGGTAAGATAAAAGCTAAATATGATGAAGCTAAAGTGGATGCTGAACAAGTTATCCCTCAGAAATTCGTTGTAGATACAGCATATAAGGCAGAAAGAAAAGCTACTCCTATTCGCTGGCTTATTGTTGTAGTATCATCTTTTGCTGCTTTTTTACTTTCTATCTTAGTTATTATCTTTATAGAAAACGTTTACAAAAAGAATCTTTTAAACAAGTAAATTTCAATTATAAAATTGAATAAAAGACAAATTCTAACATGGGTATTTGGTGTTTGTGGGTTATTTCTACTCATTAATACCATCTTTATTGCAAACGAATTTTATTGGTTTGCATTAATACCAGTTATAGGGTTCATATTGTTATTATACATTACTTCATTAGATAAGATACTTTTATTAATTGCTTTTTTAACTCCTTTAGCTGTTGATCTCAAAGACATGAATGTTGGTGTTGGGCTTTCGTTACCAACAGAACCTTTATTAGCAGGAGTTTTAGTTCTTTTCTTTTTTAAGATATTTTACGATCAATATTATGATGTAAAGATTTTTAGACATCCTGTAACTCTGGCAATAATCTTTTATCTTGTCTGGGTATTAATGACAAGTATAACGAGTGAAATACCAATAGTTTCGTTTAAATTCTTAATTGCACGTTTATGGTTTATCATCCCTTTTTATTTTGTAGGAACGCAACTTTTCAAGAATATAAAAAATATTAAGATCTTTTGTTGGCTTTATACGATTTCCTTAGTAATTGTAGTAATTTATACAACAATAAGACATTCGCATTTTGGTTTTAGTGAACAAGTAGGACACTGGGTAATGGATCCTTTTTATAATGATCATACTGCTTATGGGGCAATGTTAGCATTTTTTCTTCCTGTAATATTTGGTTTTATGTTTGATAAAGAATATTCAAATGTGCAACGCTTTTTAACTTTCTTAGTGTTTGTAGTTCTCTTTATTGGATTATATTTATCATATTGTAGAGCTGCCTGGTTAGGATTTGCTGCAGCTATAGGAGTATTTGCAGTTATTAAATTAAAGATAAAATTCAAATACATTGCCTTCTCATTCATTTCACTACTTATCTTTTTCTTTTTATTAAAAAGTGAGATCATTATGAAGTTAGAGAAGAATCGTCAGGATACATCCGGAAAGTTGATGGAACACATTCAATCAATGTCAAACATTTCAACAGATGCATCGAACCTTGAACGTATCAATCGCTGGACTGCTGCTTTCCGAATGTTTAAAGAAAGACCATTCTGGGGGTTTGGGCCTGGAACTTATCAATTCTGTTATGCATCTTATCAGCATTACGCTGAGAAAACAATAATTAGTACTAATGCAGGTAATAAAGGGAATGCTCATAGTGAATATATTGGTCCGCTCGCTGAGTCGGGCGTATTAGGAAGCTTATCAGTTATATTAATTGCGATAATGGTTATTTATACTTCTATAAAAGTATATAGAACTGCAACTGATAGAAAGGTTAAACTGTTAAGTCTTCTTACTTTAATGGGTTTAATGACTTATTATATTCATGGTTTTCTTAATAACTTCCTTGATACAGATAAAGCTGCAGTACCCTTCTGGGGATTTGTTGCAATAATAGTTGCTTTAGATGTTTATCATAATAAAAAACCCGAAGCAACTTAAGTTATTCCGGGTTTAGATATTTAGATCAAATCCTTCTTTCGTAAACTATCAAATAGTTCAGGAAGCTTTTTAACTAAAGCAATTTCTTTCCATTTCTTACGAGCATCATCAGCAGGAATACCAAAGTAAGCTTTACCACCTTCAAGACTTTTATCAACTCCTGAAGTTGCAAGTAAAACTGCTCCCTTACCAACAACAAGATCTTTATTAACAGAAACTCTTGCCCATAATATAACGTCATCTTCAATAACTGTTACACCTGCAATCTGACTATGAGATCCAATCAAACAGTTCTTACCTATATGTGAATCATGGCCAACCTGAACAATATTATCAAACTTAGTTCCTTTACCAATAATAGTATCGCCTGATACACCTTTATCTATAGAACATAATGAACCAATTTCAACATCATCTTCAATTATAACTCTTCCGCATGATTCCATCTTACGGTAGCCTTCAGGTTTTCTCTGGAAATAATAAGCATCTGAACCAATAACTGAATTAGAATGTATAATTACATTGTCCCCAATTATTGTATGATCATAAATACTAACGTTAGCATGAATAATACAATTCTTACCTATAGTAACATGATTTCCTACAAAGGTTCCTGGTTGAATAACTGTACCTTCTCCAATAATTGCTGTTTCACTAATTGCATTATTACATTGTTTAAATCCCATAAACTTTTTGGCAAGTGAAACATAAGCTGCAAAAGGATCTTCACAATATAATAAAGCTTTGCCTTCAGGGCAATCAACTTTAGCATTAATGATTATTGTGGTAGCTTTTGATTCTAATGCTTTTTTATAGTACTTTGGATGATCAACAAAAGTAAGATCACCTGATTCTACCATGTGGATCTCATTAATACCAGTAACTATAAAGTCTGCATCACCAATATACTCAGCTTTTATCAGCGTAGCAATTTCATGTAACTTATAAGGATTAGGAAATTTCATTCAAAATAGTTTTGATTATGATTTAACTCTTTCTGCGTATTCGCTTGATCTTGTATCGACTTTTATAAGTTCACCTTGATTAATAAACAATGGAACTCTAATAATTGCACCAGTTTCTACTGTAGCTTCTTTCCAGGCATTTGTAGCAGTATTTCCTTTTTCTCCTGGTTCAGTATAAGTAATTGTCATTTCAACAAATGCAGGCAACTCACATTGCAATGGAGTTTCGGTATCAGCATGTATGATAATTTCAACACCTTGTCCTTCTTTTAGAAATTGCGGGGCATTGATTATCTCTTCTTCGATAGAAATCTGTTCAAAAGTTTCTCCATGCATAAAGTTATACCCATTATCATCTTTGTATAAGAACTGATAAGGACGTCTTTCAACTCTTGCGATATCTATTTTAACACCTGCAGTAAAAGTATTAGGAATAACTTTTCCTGTTTTAAGGTTTCTCAATTTAGTTCTTACGAAAGCTGGGCCTTTACCTGGTTTCACATGTTGAAACTCAAAGATAGAATAAAGGTCGCCATTAAATTCTATACATAATCCATTTTTAAAATCAGCTGTTGTGGCCATACAATATATTATAAATATTTTTAATTTGGCTGCAAAATTACATAAAAAATTGAACTTTGAAAAGTTATGTTGAGTTTTATTTCTATACGTCTGTTAATGACACATATTATAAAGAATTTAAATAATTACAGAATAAAATATTTGCTATTAATAATCTTTTCACCATACATTATTAGTTTTAATTGATATTAATTTTAATTCTAATCAATATTATAAAAATAAATAGTATTC
>CAIWDQ010000385.1 GCA_903911455.1 uncultured bacterium | reverse complement strand
AACTTTTAACCTTATTACCTTATTTAGGATGAATAGTTAATATTCCCCCTTTCAAAGTGGTTAGGGGGATGTTTTTTTCTTTATGATGATTTTTATTTTTATAACCGAAGCTCGGGTTTAAATATAAATAAAAAAGACCTAACTCATCGTTTTCGGAGTTAGGTCTATTGTTTTTAAGTCCACTCCTTTGGTGAGGACTTAGGAGAGGTCTTACTCCTTCACAAACTTCTTTACTACTATTCCTTTATCCGTATTTAATTTTAATATATATATCCCTTTCGGGTAAGAAGAAACATCTAAAGTAGTTTTGTTTGTTACAAAAGAAGAATAGATATTTTGACCAAGTAAGTTTTCAATAACATAATTAATTTTACTATTTAGATTTGTTTCTATTGTTAGGTTGCCTTTTGCAGGATTTGGATATAATTTAGTATTAGTTAAAAACAAATATTCTTCATCAATACCCATAGGTGTTACAGTAACATTTAAAGTTGCTGGAATACCATTACTACATCTACTATGACCACATACTGTAATATTACCTGACACAGCATTGTTTCCTATATTAACTGTAATACTATCTGTTGTACTTGTCCCAACAAAACCATTTGGGAATGTCCAAACATAACTACTAGCAAATTCAACAGGGGGGACTTTATAGGTAACTAAACCTTGTCCTTTACTTACTGTTGTAGATCCAATTATTGAAGTTGGAGTAGCTGGAGGGAAGCAATTCATTTTCCATAAACCATTTCCTGCAGAAAAAGCCCAAATATTACCCATTGTATCAATAATGGAATGCCAGGCGCCATAAAATCCTCCAATATTTGGTGAAGCTAAAAAAGGATGATTGGTAAAAATTAAATCTTTATATGTAGTATACACACAATAACTATTATCTGCAACAGGAAATATTTTATTATTAAATTCGTCAATAAGTATTGACCCAACGCCTTTGCTTGATGTTGATGATAAATTCTGGATTGTATCATTATGAGTGAGCCAATTTATATTATCAAATTCAAAAATACGAAGTGTATCATAATCAAAATAACTACTTGTTAACCATACATGATTGTTATTGTCAATAGCTATTGAGTGGCTTCCAAAATTAGATATACCTGTATTTGAAGATTTATAAGTAGTCCAAACTCCTCCATTATATCTTATAACAGAATCTTGTAGTGTAAACCAAACTGAGTGCCCTTCTGGTTCAATAGCTATTTGGTATATATTTAAAGAATTTGTATTATAAATTGTCCAATTAGTTCCATCAAACTTAGATATTTTATAAGGCGAACACACCCATAAATTATTTTGATAATCTACTGCATCAGCATATACATATTTATTTAATATCATACCTGCTACTGTATCATAACGTGTCCAATTAACCCCATCAAATTTAATGAGAGCATTGCTTTCAGTTCCTAACCATTTATTATTCATACTATCAATTGTAATACAAGTAAAAGAACTTGAAATTAAATTTGAAGGTACAATATAATTTGTCCAGATAGTACCATCAAATTTTGTAAGTATAGCATTACTTGAACTATTATTTGTTCCTATCCATAAATTCCCCATTTTATCAAAAGCTCCACAACATACATTACTTCCAAGCATCCCACTGTTTGAAGGAGTATATACTGTAAAAGATTGTGCGATATTTTTTGTAGAGAATAGAACAGTAAAAATAATCAGGAATGTGATTAATTTTGTTTTCATACTTTAATTAATAATATTAAACTTAATTGATTTTAAATCTGGATTTAAAGGTTGAATAAAATATACTCCAGGTTTCAAATTAACCGTAGAAATTGTTTCTAAACCTTCTTTTTTTGATAAAACTAATTTACCATCTACAGAAAACACATTGCATGTAGAATGAATATAAGCATCTTTTAATTTAATTTGCCCATTTTCATAAATAAAATTATTTTGATTATTAAATATTTTAGATTCTTTTTCTCTATGTGGCCCTGGAGATTGATAAAAAGGGTTTGGTTCACAAACATAAGCTAATCTATTGTCTTCATAAACTATATTTAAAGGCAAATTAGTATTAAAAGTTAGTAATCCAAGTGAGGTTGTATTTTCATGTATTGGATTAAATCCATGAGGATTATAATCATAAAACATTTCCTGACAAGTATTAGGATGTCCGGCAATTGGATAATATTCGGCTATACACGATCTATTATATACTAAATCATAACCGCCATGAAAAATATATGAATAATTAATTGGATTCCCCCCAATACCTGGTGTCATATTATCCCTATATATAATATTATCAAACCATTCATCATCTAAAGGACTAAAAGGAGTACTTGGATAGCTAGGATTTTGATAACCTGACCATCTTGAAATCCCTAAAGGTATTGGTTGATTTAAATTTGTAGCATTAACTTCAAGTAAAAAACCTTCTCTACCTATTACGCTGGTGGCCAATCCACAAACACCTAATTGAGGGAAACCGGGTAACATTGGATTTGAATTGGGATTATAACATATATCTTTTGCAATTATATCACCTCCAAAAGGAGAACTAATTTGTGTGGAATTACCAGCATTGATACTTAATTGATAATCTAATTCGGTAATATAAGTGTCGCAATTATTATTACATAAACTACCTGTTACATAGTATTTATCATAAGTGGTAGTATTTAGAGCTACAGAAATAACTTCAAAGTTTGTAAATGGTGGATTTACAAAATCTCGTAAAGTAGTTGTAGGAGGACTAATACTTGTTCCATTTATTCCAAAACTACATCTAATTATACCTGTATGATTGGTATTAGAATTATAATATTTACCTACAACTACTACTTCAGGATTAGGGTAATTAGGCGAACCAGGTATGGTATTGGGATTATATACTAAAGAAGTAAATTGATCGTTATCATTAAACATTGTATAATATATACCTTGGCATGCACCAGTATTATCATAAAAACCAATAGCTGCATGTGCATGTGAAAAAATACCATCGCCACAGGCAGCATATAAATCCCCTGCAATTTCCACTCGTTTATAGTCAGTAACATAAATATTACTACTTGAGTATGCAATATTTGACCAAAAAATAGTACCATTTGCATCAAAACAAATTATAATTCCCTTAGATACATAATTATCTATTATTCTACCACAAGCTACATAATGATTTGTATTTGCATCATACTTAACATCTGAAATTTCAATAAAATCAAAAATATTATCATACCTAACAGATGTATAAGGAGGTGAAACAACAATAGGTTGAAAAAAATCATCAATATATGTTAGTTTAAAATAATATCGTCCAGTGTTATACTCTTTATATGTATCAATAATTAACATATGATTATTAGGTACAAAATTTGTGATATCAGTACACGTGACGATATCATTCGGGTTATTTGGGTTTAGATACCATCCGTTATAATTTATTGGAATTTGTGCTGTCATTGTAAAGCCTACAAGCATAAGGGCTAAAAAAAATACTAATTTTTTCATTGTTTTAATTTTTGTTTCGTCCAATTCCCAGGGGCGGTTATTAATTAAGAATACAATAAATAAAAAGGTGTGAGAACTTAGCATAATGCTAACGCCTTTTTATGTTTTTATAATAGGATTTACGTAATTTTTTATTTTTTATTTTCAACTGCAAATATAATTATAAATTTATTCCTTCACAAACTTCTTTATTACTATTCCTTTATCCGTATTTAATTTTAAGATATAAATCCCTTTAGGGTAAAAAGAAACATCTATTGTAGCTTTATTTGTTACAAATGAAGAATAGATTTTTTGACCAAGTAAGTTTTCAATAACATAACTAATTTTACTATTAAGATTTGTTTCTATTGTTAGCTTGTCTTTGGCAGGATTTGGATAAATTCTGATGTTTAGTAATGACAAATATTCTTCATCAATACCCATGGGTGTTACAGTAACATTTAAAGTTGCTGCTGAACCATTACTACATCTGCTATGACCACATACTGTAATATTACCTGACACAGCAATGTTTCCTATATTAACTGTAATACTATCTGTTGTACTTGTCCCAACAAAACCATTTGGGAATGTCCAAACATAACTACTTGCAAATTCAACTGGGGGAACTTTATAGGTAACTAAACCTTGTCCTTTACTTACAGTAGTCGGTCCAATTATTGAAGTTGGAGTACCAGGAGGGAAGCAATTCAATTTCCATAATCCAAGATTTGCACAAAAAGCCCATATATTACCCATACTATCTATTTGAGAATAGCGACCAACATAAAATCCCGCAATATTTGATGAAGCTAAAAAAGGATGATTGATAAAAATTGTATCTTTATAGGTTGTATATACGCAAAAATTAATATCAACAACAGGTAATATTTTATTATTAAATTCATCAATAAGTATTGAATTAACATCTTTAGTTGTAGTTAATGATAAATTCTGGATTGTATCATAATGTACTTTCCAATTTATTCCATCATATTCAAACAAACGAAGAGTATCATAATCAAAAAAATAATCTGGTATCCAAATATGGTTATTGTTGTCAATTGCAATAGATGTGCTACCAAATTTGGTTATACCTGTATTAGAAGATTTATAAGTAGTCCATATCCCTCCACTATATCTTAATACTGAATCTGGTGTTGTAAACCAAACAGTATGTGCTCCTTCTTGGCATGATGCTATTTGTCTAATATTCCATCCATTAATATTAAATATTGTCCAATTAGCACCATTAAATTTTGCTATATTTGAACCAGAACAAACCCATAAATTATTTTGATAATCTACTCCTAAAGCAGAAACATTGAAATTTTGAATCATTCCTGCAACTGTATCATAACGTGTCCAATTAGCACCATCAAATTTAATCAATGCATTACCTGGAGAACCTAACCATTTATTATTTAAATTATCAACTGCAATACTAGTAAAATAACTATTAAGAGGAATTATATTTGTAGGGACAATAAAATTTGTCCAGTTTATCCCATCAAATTTTGTAAGTATAGCATTACTTCCGCTATTCCATGTGCTTATCCATATATTCCCCTGCTTGTCAAATGCACCACAATTTACATTACTTCCAATCATACCACTGTTTGAAGGTGTATATTTGGTAAATGATTGTGCGAAATTTATTTTAGAGAATAAAACAGTAAAAATAATTAGGAATGTAATCAATTTTGTTTTCATACTTTAATTTATAACATTAATCTTAATTGATTTTAAATCTGGATTTAAAGGTTGAATAAGATAAATTCCAGGTTTCAAATTTTCTGTAGATATTGTTTCTATACCTTCTTTTTTTGATAAAACTAATTTACCATCAACAGAAAACACATTGCATGGTGATTTAATATAAGCATCTTTCAATTTAATTTCCCCATTTTCATAATTAAAATTAATTTGATTGTTTAAGATTTTAGCTTCTTTTTCTCTATGTGGACCAGGAGATTGATAAAAAGGATTTGGATCACAAACATAAGCTAATCTATTGTCTTCATAAACTATATTTAATGACAAATTAGTATTAAAAATTATTGGTCCAAGTGAGGTTGCAAAATCATTATTTGGATGAAACCCAAAGGGATTATAATCATAAAACATTTCCTGACAAGTATTCATATGACCGGCAATTGGATAATATTCAGCTATACACGATCTATTATATACTAAATCATAACCGCCATGAAAAATGTATGAATAATTAATTGGATTCCCCCCAATACCTGGTGTCATATTATCCCTATATATAATATGATCAAACCATTCATCATCCAAAGGACTAAAAGGAGTACTTGGATAACTAGGATTTTGATAACCTGACCATCTTGAGATCCCTAAAGGAATTGGTTGAATTAAATTTATAGCATTAACTTCAAGCAAAAAACCTTCTCTACCTACATTATTGGTCGCCAATCCACAAACACCTAATTGAGGAAAACCGGGTAACATTGGATTTGAATTAGAATTATAACAAATATCTTTTGCAATTATATCACCTCCAAAAGGAGAATTTATTTGAATGGAATTACCTGTATTGATATTTAACAGATAATTTAATTCAACAATATAAATGCCGCAATTATTATTGCATAAACTGCCTGTTACATAGTATTTATCATAACTTGTAGTATTTAAAGCTACAGAATTAACTTCAAAATTTGTAAACGGTGGATTTACAAAAGCTCGTTTCGGATTTGTAAATGAAAGAATACTAGTTCCGCTTATTTCAAAGCTACATCTTATAATACCTGTATTGTTGGAAAAAGGATCATTATATTTACCTACAACTAATAATTCAGAATTAGGATAACTTAATGACCCGGGGACTGGATTGGGATTATATACTAAAGAAGTAAATTCATCATTATCAATGTTAATAGTATAATATATATCTTGGCATGTACCAGCATTATCATAAAAACCAACAGCTGCATGTGGATGTGGGAAATAACCAGCACCGCAGGCTGCATATAAATTCCCTGCAATTTCCACTCTTTTATACTCAGTAACATAAATATTACTATTTGAGTAAGCAATATTTGACCATAAAATAATACCATTTGCATCAAAACAAATTATAATTCCCTTAGATACATAATTATCAATTATTCTACCGCAAGCTACATAATGATTTGTTGCTGCATCATACTTAACATCTGAAATTTCAATAAAATCAAAAATATTATTGTATCTTACAGAAGTATAAGGAGGGGAAACAATAATAGGTTGAAAAAAATCATCTATAAATGTTAGTTTAAAATAATATCGCCCAGTGTTATTTTCTTTATAAGTATCTATAATTAACATATGATTATTGGGTACAAAATTTGTGATAGCAGTACACGTGACGATATCATTCGGGTTATTTGGGTTTAAATACCATCCGTTATAATTTATTGGAATTTGTGCTGTCATTGTAAAGCCTACAAGCATAAGGGCTAAAAAAAATACTAATTTTTTCATTGTTTTAATTTTT
>CAIWDQ010000384.1 GCA_903911455.1 uncultured bacterium | reverse complement strand
GATCAACATTTAATATCTTTGTATCAAAAACAATACGATCAGTTACAGATTGATATTTTTCTTTATGGCTTTTGCAAGAAAATAAAGCAATGCTTAC
Source organism: uncultured bacterium (assembly GCA_903911455.1). Classification (GTDB taxonomy): domain Bacteria; phylum Bacteroidota; class Bacteroidia; order Bacteroidales; family JACABE01; genus JBAXLO01. The sequence goes on along the minus strand of CAIWDQ010000384.1, from coordinate 5,330 downwards.
AATAAAAATACAGATAATATTAATGTTTTTTCTCATAATGATTAGTTTAAAATGATATAATGAAAAACTTAAAGCCTAATGAATAACACTCGTTTTAACAAATTTTGCCTTATATAGGTTTCCTTTTATGTTTAAATTAATAAAATAAGTACCATCAGCCTGATCTGAGACATCGATCTGGTAAGTATTATCTTTTAATTGAATTTCTTTAGAAATAATTGTAGCACCAATTGAATTATAAATATTAAGAAGTGCTTTATCAGATGTAACAGGAATATTAATCGTAACTTTACCATTAGAAGGTGAAGGATAAATTGAAAGAGAAACTGCTTCTTTAGAATTTTCATTAATAGAAGTAGGATCAGTCCACATTGGAGTTTCCCATAATCCTCTTCCAAAAGTAGCTACTTTAATTTTATGTGTTGAATAACTAATTTCAAGATCATCAATAATAACATTAGGGAGATTATTATTATATAACACCCAGTCACTCATTGTTGAATCAGTATAATATACACCAACATCCATACCTAAATACAAAGCTTCGTTAGATTGGTTAACATATTTGATACAATTAGCAGGAATATTAGGTAGTGTTCCTGAATAATTACTCCAAGAAACGCCTCCATTTCTGGAAGTATACACTTTTTGGCCTGTACTGTAACCTGACATAGTAACCCAAAGAACATTTGGACTAGCTGAACTAACTGTTATACCAGTAACTACATTGTTTGGTAAACCATTTGAAATAACTGACCATGTTGCACCACCATCAGTTGTTTTATTTATTACATTGTCTGTAGCTGCATAAATTACATTAGGATTTGTAGGAGCAACTACAAGTGTTTTTAAATAATTTGGACTATTAAAAGATGATATCTTAGTCCAATTCGCTCCTCTGTTAGTTGATTTCCAAACATTAGTAAATCCTGCATAAATAGTTTGAGGAGTTGTTGGATGTATAGTTATTGGTGTAACCCATGCACCAGAATCAGCATGCGAAATATTATTCATAATGCTATTAAAAGTATTACCACCATCAGATGAACCTTGTAAACTTCCATTAGGTAATGAAGCATACATATAATTTGAATTACTATAGTCAATTAAACAATCCATACCATCACCACCTACTACACGTTTCCAAGTTCCATTTAAAAGATTAGTACCATTATCTTGCCATCCTGTAATTACTTCGGAAGGATTAGTTACTGATGTACTTAAACGATACATTTGTCCAATAGAAAATCCATTATTAACAGTTGACCAACTACTTCCTCCATCACTCGTTTTAGAAACACCTCCATCGGAGCCAGCAAATAATGTACTGCCCGGAGAATATCTTAAACAATGTATGTCAGCATGAACATAAGGTTTGTTATTAGCTCCATACCAATGAGCAATAATATTCCAGTTTACACCTCCATTTATAGATTTCCAAATATTAACACCACCAACATATATTTCTTCGGCATTAGTTTGTGAAGCAGCTATAGAAAGATCATACCAAGACTGACCACCAGTATCATTACCTGCAGCAGACCACCCAAGAATATTAGGTGTAGCTGATCTTGCACTAAAGGTTTCTCCTGCATCTGTTGAACGGTATATCCCCCCAAAACTTTGATCAGTATTATTCCCACTAAGGACATAAACATAGTTAGGATTAGCTGGTGTAACAGCTATTTCGACCCTACTTGGAGGATAAACAAAAGGAATTGTTCTGAAACTAAAATGAGCTCCACCATCAGTTGATTTGTATAAAAGATTTTTAGTAGCTGCATATACAATTGTAGTGTCACCAGGTTTAAAACATATATCTCTTGTAAAATCAAAAGTCATATTTTGCCAGGTAGCACCACCATCATTAGTTTTAAGTACTCCATATGAAGTGGCTGCAAATAATGAATTATGATTTTGAGGATTAATTAATAGCTTTCCAATAACTCTTTTCATATTTACGGGCCATGTTAATCCTGTTGGATTAAAAGTTTGGCCTCCATCAGTTGATTTTAAGACTCCAACTGTATAAGTATCATTACCATCCCCATCACCTGTTGCAATATAAATAGTACTAGGATTTACATAATCAACAACAATATCAGAAACTCCAACTACAGGAAGCCTATCAGTAAGTGGTGACCAGGAAATAGCTCCATCATTGGTTACCCATAAGCCTCCACCTGGAGAACCGGCATAAATAATATTCCAATTACCAGGATGGAAAGCGATACAATTAACTCTTCCAGCTTCTCCCCCACCTATTGGTGGAGAAAATGGGCCTAAAGCAACCCAATTTGAAGAAGTATATGCTCTTGTTTCATGTGTTTTCATATAATTATAGTATTCTCTCCAGGCAATTCCATTATCAATTCTTTCGCCTGTAGGATATACTCTTGGGCCCATAAAATCTTCCCATCTTTTAAATTGTTTCCAACCTTTTGAACGAGGAATTTCTCTTTCATTCCAGTAATTATTAAATTCTCTTTGCACATCATAGAAATTTACTTTTGGATCAAGCATTAAATCAACCCATGTTTGTGCTTTGATAGTGCTAGTGATTAATAGTAATAGCAAAGGAAATATTATTTTATAAGCTTTCATTATTTTGATTTGAAAATTTTATGCAAAATTACAACATTTTTAATTAAAATCCTTGATAATTTAAGTAATTAACGTTTTCTAAACAATATTTATTATTAGAGTTTACTTATTAAGAATCTTAAATTTTCCTTAATATCAATTTTAGATAATAATTTAAACTATTTTTGCAAATTATAATCATATATCAAATGAACTCTTTTGTAAATGAAAATTGCTTTTATAAATAATTCTACCGGATGGGGTGGTTTAGAAATGAATACTCTTAAACTCGCAAAGTTGTTGTCGGAAAAAGAGTATCAAATATCTTTAATATCTAATAAGAATTCAACTATATATAAAAAAGGAGAGCATGTTTTTTCTGAGACATTATTGCTTAAAAACATTAAAAGACTTTTTGATATTAATTCAGCGAAAGCGATAAGTTTATTTTTAAAAGAAAAAAATATTAATACTATCTTCGTTTTCGACAATAAAGATATTGATGTAGTTGCGTGGATAAAAATATTGTTTGATAAAGATCTTACTATTATTTATCAGCAACACATGCAAATTGGCATTAATAAAAGAGACATCTTTCACACCTTACGTTTCAAAACTATTAAGTATTGGATTAGTCCTTTGCAATATTTAAAGGATGAAATTGCATTAAGAACTTATTTCCCTGTCGATAGAGTTAAAGTTATTCCATTGTGTATGGATATTTCTAAATTTACCTATAAGAAATACACAAAACAACAGGCCTTGCAATTACTCAACATTACCCCAAAGGCTCCATTAATTGGAATTATTGGCAGGTTTTCTAAAAAGAAAGGGCAATTATTTTTGGTTGAATGTTTGCTGAAGTTAAAGCAAAAAGGAATAAATATTGAGATACTTATAGTTGGTTCTGCTACTATTAACGATCCTGAAGGAATTGAATACTATGAACAAATTTGTAAATATGTTAAAGATAACAATCTTGAAGATGTTGTACATATCAAGGAATCGAATGCAGATGTAGCTTTGTTTTATAATGCTGTTGATATTTTTGTGCTTGCATCTCATAGCGAAACTTATGGCATGGTAACTATTGAGGCCATGTTATCTCAATTACCTATAATTGCAACTAAATCGGGCGGAACATCTGAGATTTTACAGGATGGAAAACTTGGTTCGTTGTTTGAATATGAAAATCATGACGAGTTTTGTAATAAACTTATTTGGATATTAAATAATAAAACCGAAGTTGAAACTATAGCTTTAAAAGCTAAGAGAATAGCTATTGAAAAATATGATCAGCAAATTGAAATTGATGCTATAGATGATCTCTTGAAAGAAATTTAGTGATTTGGCGATTTAGTGATTTGGTGATTTAAGTTTTTGGAAGAAAATGTTAGCGACTAGTAGTCCTTTTTACCACTTTAAGTCATAAAAAAAGTTTCAAACGTAGCAAATATCCACTTTAAGTCATCTTGAAAGTTTTTTTACGACTTGTAGAAGATATTACAAGCTCATACCTCTTCTTTATAGTTTGCTACAAATTTTAAGTAGTATTTAAAATGAAAATATTAGTATTTTTTAATAATAGGAAAAATATTTCTTTTCTCAATTATAATAAATAATATTGTATGTTTGTTTTGCGTTATAATATAAACAAACATTATGAAAAAATATCTTGTTCTCATAATATTGATATTTATGTCATTGGAAACTTTCCCACAAATTTCAATTTCTAATAAGCAAACCACAACAACTATACCTATTTTATACTAAATCCTAATCCTCAGATTGGCGGATTTGGCGAAATAGGATGCGTATCTTCAGTTGATTACGATGATGCCGGTTTATATCAAAATCCTGCATTGCTATCAAGAAATAAAAAAACTGTAGGGATTATTACAAATATTTCGACTTGGACAAAAGATAATCCCAAAACTTATCTAGGGAATTTAGGAATATATTATTCAATTGATAGTAATAATACTTTTGGTTATTCATTTGATTATTTTAAAAATGGAGATATTCATTTTGATAATAATAATAAGTTAATTTCGAAACCATTCGAATATTATCATAGTTTTAGATTTGCTCATTCTTTTTCCGAAAAATTATCAGCAGGTTTAGGTCTAAAAATAATAAAGTGTGATTTGGCACCAGATCTTAATCCTTCATTTACTACTTTATCAATCGATTTTGGTATTGATTATCGTAGACAATTCTATTTAACAAATAAATCAAATCTAAGATGGGATTTAGGTATAACGGCTCAAAATATAGGGCCTAAGATTTATTATTCAAATATAAAAACACAATCAGAAGATAATATTCCTACAAATGTATCTGCAGGTACAATGTTATCTTATAAGATCATTATTAAAGAAAAATCATTTCTAAACTTTAATTTAGCCTATCAAATTGAATCGATAGTATTAACTACACCGATGATTTATGGAACGACATCATCTGGATGGATTAATGAAATTCAAAAAGGGAATAATTCAATGTTGATACCCTATTCAGGATATTTTGGTTCATTTGAATTAAAGACAAATAACAATTATATGAATTCATTCAACTTTATTAATAAGTTTGGAGCCGAAATCAAGTTAAATATTAAGGAGAACATGATCTTTTCATTAAGAGGAGGTAGAATAGAAGAGTTTGAATCAAAAGGCGGTGAATCATATTATTCATTTGGTGCAGGAATAGGATTTTATGGTTTTAGACTAGATTATTCTAAATTATTT
>CAIWDQ010000383.1 GCA_903911455.1 uncultured bacterium | reverse complement strand
CGTCTACGATCAAGGCGCGCGCGCAAGCACGGCGCTGCTCAAAACCTCGGTGACGGCGATCACCTCGGGCTTGTGGAACGGGACGAAAGTCGCGCAAGCCTACTCATAATCATAATCATCATCATACGCATCAAACTGTAACAACTATCAATATGGCATTTATTATTGGTATTATTCTTAATTTTGTTTTTGTTTTGATTGAAGTCATTGCAGGTCTTTCTATTCATTCTCTCTCACTTCTTTCTGATGCCGGACATAATCTGGCAGATGTAGCTGCTTTATCATTATCTTTATTTGTGATTAGGATGAGCAAAGTTAAAGCGACTGATAAATACACTTATGGCTATAAAAAAACTACAATACTTGCTGCACTTTTCAACGCTGTTGTGCTTTTAATATCTATTGGAGCTATTGGTTACGAAGCTATTCATCGCTTATTTAATCCCGAGCCCATGCCAGGACTCATTATTTCGATAGTTGCTGGGGTAGGTATTATTATTAATTCCTTTACAGCAATATTATTTATTCGTTTCAAAGATAGTGATCTTAATATTAAGAGTGCATTTCTTCATTTGCTTTCAGATGCAGTGGTTTCGGTTGGTTTAGTTGCAGGAGGGATTATTATTTTTTACACTCATTTATATTGGATTGATGCAGTTTTAAGTTTAATTATTGCTTTTGTAATTATTGCTAGCACATGGAGTTTACTCAGAGATAGTTTTAAGCTTTCGCTTGATGCTGTTCCGGTTGGTATTAATATTGAGAATGTTAAAAGCACTGCCAAGCAACTTGATGGTGTCATTGATTTCCATCATATCCACATCTGGGCTTTAAGTACTACCGAAAATGCTTTGACTGCTCATCTGGTTGTTAGTTCTAATATTACCAGCGATCAGCTTCATGCTATTATTGAGGAAATCAAACATGAACTTTTACATCTTAATATCCATCACACAACTATTGAAACTGAATTTGACAATAACACCTGCGATCGTATTTGTTGTTAAAGTATTTAGTTGTGACCACTGTCGTGTGATATAGATGTCCTAAACCAATTCTTTTTATTGGCTAATAAAGATGCGACCCAATTAGGTGTTGTTAAAATTACTTTAAGCTAACAGCTTTTTACTTTTAGTAAATAAATACTAAGTATAAAGAATTACGTAAGGCGTAACTTAAAAATTGAGTTACGCCTTTTTATTTAGATTTACATTCCCTTAGTTCTTATTGCTATACTAATAAACTGAATTGTTGTTCCCTTGATATATTTGAATACTGTAATTATACATATTATCGTGCCCCATTTTATAATAAGGTGTATAATTGAGTGGTAACACCTGTCCTGATTTTTCGGGCAAGGGGAACTAAGTCTAATTCACATGCCCCGAAAAGTTGGTGATAGTATCCTAAACCTAGTTCACTAAAAATATTCTTCATGTAAGATGAGTTGAACTTAGTTCACCTACCGTACATTTTTGTGTAGTATAGTTCCAAGTTGGTTCACCTTCCGCAAATTTTCGGGACACATGAACCAAAGTTATTTCAACCATCCCGACTTTCAATGATACATAATTCAGATTTTATTCAACCACACCAAATAAAAAAGATGCTCCCAACAGACTGGTACTCATTAAAGGCATTATTTTGAATGGTGTTTATAGTGCTGTTATAATGATAGTTATGACATAGCACATTCCTATTTTTCGGTGGACTATATTTACTCTTTTGACCAAGTCAACATAGTCCAAAGAGTCCACCGAAAGAAAATAATCTTGCCTTTAATCATTAGGCACGACATTTATGTCGTGTAAATATAATTAATGCATTTGGCCTTAAGGCCAACAAACACTAAACCACACCCCAATGCCCTGAAGGACGTTGCTAATCATAAAAAATAATTTAATTTTCATTTTTATCAAAATATGTGTAACATTTTTACTTTTTTTGAGTCTATATAGTATTAACTTTGTACCAAGTATTTTTAATCTAATTATTAAAAAGAAAATTATCATGAAAAAGATATTCCTTATTTTAGCTTTAGTAATAATAAGCTTAACAACAAAGGCACAGTATTGCACTACTAATCTTTATTCGGTAGGATGCTACTCGTCTTCATCAATCGATTATTCGTTAGATTCATTAAGTTTTGGATATTATAATAATTATAATATTCCATGTAATCAAATCGCAGGACAACTGGGTTATGCTAATCTTACAGTTATTACAAGTAATCTGATGCAAGGCAATACTTATAATCTTAAGTTTAAAATAAAATCACCATCTGCTTCTAACTATGTAAAAGCATGGATAGATTATAACAATGATACCACATTTAATAATACTAACGAATTGGTGCTTCAGCTTAATAATATTAGTCAAGGGTTTTATAATCAGAACATCACTATCCCTACTATTGCTACTACAGGTCCAAGAAGAATGCGTATTCGCATGAATTCAGGATACAATTTTACCAATGCCTGCGATACCTCAACGTATGGACAATTTGTAGATTATACAGTTAATATTGGTGGGATTAATGATATAGCTGTAGATTCGATCCTCATTCCATCCGATTCGGCTGCTTTTGGGTCACTTATTCATCCAACTATAAAACTTCATAACTATGGGAATACAACTCTAAATGGTATTCAAGTTTATTATAGAGTAAATAACATTCCATGTTTAATCGAAAATTTATCAGGTTCTATTGCACCAGGAAATTCAATGTTATATACTTTCATTAATCCATTTAATGTACCAATTGGTAATTTTAATTTCTGTGCCAGAGCAATTGTAATTGGTGATATTAATCATTCAAATGATAGTTTATGTAAGAATGTATTGGTTTATGGAACTGGGCCTATAACAGATATAGGTGTTTATGCAATTGTAGATCCTATTGATTCGATGGCAATTGGTGATGTTATTTACCCAACAGTTCTTTTTCATAATTATGGTAATACAACTATTAATAGTTTTAATGTAGGTTATAGTGTTAATGGTACTATTTGTTCTGATTTTTATTCTGGTGGACCTATAGCACCGGGTGGCTCTTCTTTTCCTTTTGTTTTTACTGTTCCAATAACAGTTCCTAGTATTAACTTTATTTTCTGTGTTTGGGTTTCATTAGTTGGAGATGTAAACACATCAAATGATAGCACTTGTAAAAATATTATAGCTTATGTATTACCCCCTAAACCGCACGATGTATCCATTCAAAAAATAATTACACCAAAAGATACTGTTCCAACTAACACTACACAAACTATTAAAGTTGTTATTAAAAACAACGGCACCTCAATTGAAACAAGTATTCCTGTTTATTATCAAAGAGGTTCAGCTAGTCCTGTCTCAACTTTATGGACAGGAACATTGCTCCCCGGCGATACAGTACAATATACTTTTACTTCAACATTTACAGCCCCTGCAGGTGCATCTTTCAGCTTCTGTGCCTGGACTAAACTTGCAACCGATCAGGATACAACTAATGATAAACTTTGTAAGACAGTTTATCTATGTCAGTTACCTTCATCACCGGGAGTAATTAATAATGTTACAAGTCCTGGAGTCCATACTGTTTATTTTGGTTCAACAGTAGTATTTTGTATTAGTAATGTAAATGGTGCTTCATCTTATCAATGGATTTGTACATTTCCAGGTGCAGTCATTATAGGCTATCCTAATGATAGTTGTGTAACTATTCAATTTAATATGATTGGTTCAACAGGAAATTTTTCTTTAAGTGTAAAAGGAATAAATTCTTGTGGCATTGGAAATAGTTCTCCTAATTATAATTTATATGTAACATCTCCTGGTGGAGGAATTAATGAATTAAATGCTTTTAATATTATAAAGCTTTCACCAAACCCAACATCCGATAAACTTAATATAAATATAAGTGCTGTTAAGAAAGGGATTATTAAATTCAGCATTTATAATATACAAGGAGCTAAGTTATATAATCAAAAAGATTTAATAACTACTGATACTTATAATAAGATAATAGATGTCGCTACTTTAAAAGCAGGAATCTATTTTATAAAGATAGAAAACGAAGAAGGAGTTTTTAATACTAAGTTTGTAAAGGAATAATATATTCTATTGGTAGATTTTATTCCTAAGTAGATGATCGGCAATCACCAGAGCAGCCATTGCTTCAACTATTGGAACTGCACGAGGAACAACGCAAACATCATGTCTGCCTTTGCCTTCAATAATAACTTTATTGCCTGCTTTATCCACTGATTCCTGCGACTGCAATATAGTTGCAACTGGTTTAAAAGCAACTCTGAAATATATTTCTTCCCCATTTGAAATTCCACCTTGTATTCCTCCTGAGTTGTTTGTTTTAGTCTTAAAGTCTTCACCAAACAAATCGTTATGTTCTTTGCCTGTCATGGATGCACTTGCAAAACCGCTTCCATATTCAAACCCTTTAACAGCATTGATACTTAACATTGCTTTGGCTAAATTGGCATGAAGTTTATCAAACACAGGTTCGCCCAAACCTATGGGGCAGCCTTTTATGGAGCAGTTGATGATGCCTCCTAAAGTGTCACCTTTAGCTCCTGTTTCTTTTATTAAACTCATCATTAATTCGGAAGCTGCTTTGTCGGGGCATCTTACAGGGCTTTGGTCTATCAGTTCTTCTGTTAAATCTATACAGTTCCCAGCAACTACATTCCCTATCTGCGACACGTAAGCTGTAACTATTACTCCTGATTTTAATATGAATTGACGTGCTATGGCTCCTGCAGCAACTCTTGCCAATGTTTCTCTTGCCGATGCTCTTCCTCCTCCTCTGTAATCATAATTACTATACTTCTTATAATAAGTATAATCAGCATGCGAAGGACGGAAAGATTCTTGAAGATGTGAGTAATCATCTGAACGATTGTCAGCATTTCTTACCATAAAAGCTATGGGAGTTCCGGTAGTTTTGCCATCAAATATGCCTGATAATATTTCTATTTCATCAGCTTCGTTGCGTTGCGTTGTATAAGGTGATTGTCCCGGGCGACGACGGTTTAATTGATGTTGAATATATTCTTTATCTATCTCTAATCCTGCAGGGCAACCATCAAGTACACCTCCAACAGCTACTCCATGCGATTCGCCGAAGGTAGTTAATTGCAATATCTTTCCGAATGTGTTACCGCCCATAAGTTTTTTGAATTAGACTACAAAGATACTAAACAATTACGAATTTCAAATTGAACTTCTATTAATTTGAAATTATATTTTATTTCGCAATTCGTAATTCGTAATTAAATAACTACTTTTGCACTTCATTTAATTAAAAAAATAAGATGGCTGTGCAAAAACCTTCTCTTCCTCGTGGTATGCGTGATTTTTCTCCTAACGAGATGATCAGACGTAACTATATTTTTGATACTATCCGTAATGTTTTCAACCTTTATGGGTATCTTCCCATTGAGACTCCGGCTATGGAAAATCTTTCTACTCTGATGGGTAAGTATGGTGAGGAAGGCGACAAACTTTTATTTAAGGTGCTTAATTCGGGTAACTTTGTTGAGAAAGTTGATCCTAATGCTTTCGCAGATGCTAAAAAGCTTACTAATTTAATTTCAGAAAAAGGGCTGCGTTATGATCTCACCGTTCCCTTTGCACGTTTCGTGGTTATGAACAGGAATGAGTTGAGTTTCCCATTTAAAAGGTATCAGATTCAGCCTGTATGGAGAGCCGACAAACCTCAGAAGGGTCGTTATCGTGAGTTCTATCAGTGTGATGTTGATGTTATTGGTAGTAATGCTTTCTTAAATGAAGCTGAGCTGTTGCAGATAACTGATCATGTGTTTGGTAAATTAGGTCTTACTATCACAATAAAAATAAATAACCGTAAGATACTTGCAGGTATCGCCGAAATTATTGGTTATCCCGAAAAGATGACTGATATTACTGTAGCTATTGATAAGCTTGACAAAATTGGTCTGGATAAGGTGAATGCGGAGCTTTTGGAGAAAGGTATTTCTCAAGATGCTATTAATAAATTGCAACCAATATTATTATTAAAAGGCAACAATGATGAAAAGTTAAACATCATCAAACAGACTTTAAATGAATCGGAAACAGGGCTTAAGGGGATTGAAGAACTTACTGCTTTATTTGATTATGTAAAACGGCTTAACATTAAATCGGAATGCGAACTTGATTTGACGCTTGCCCGTGGTTTGAATTATTATACCGGTGCCATTATTGAGGTTAAGGCAAACGATGTGCAGATGGGAAGTATATGTGGTGGTGGCAGATACGATGATCTTACGGGTATCTTCGGTATGCAGGGTTTGTCGGGCGTTGGTATTTCTTTTGGTGCCGACAGGATTTATGATGTGATGCTTGATCTTAATTTGTTCCCTGATACTGTAAAAACCTCTACCAAAGTATTGTTTATTAATTTTGGTGAGAAAGAAGAGAACTATTGTCTTCCATTTGTCAATCAATTGCGCCAAGCAAATATTGCTACAGAAATGTATCCTGAAGCTGCCAAATTAAAGAAACAATTTTCGTATGCCGACTCTAAAGGTATTCCTTTTGTGGTGATTGCGGGCGAAGAGGAAATGAATTCTTCTAAACTTAAATTAAAAAATATGACGAGTGGCGAAGAAATGACTGCAATGATTGAAGTTATTCTTGAAAACATAATCAACCAAAAGTAGGGACATTCCATCGCGTGTCCCTATATATTTATTAATACACCCTAGCCAGCATTACTCCATGTGAAGAAACTGTTGCTGTAAATAAGTCTTTATATTTTCCTAAATCCTTTTGTCTCCATACATCTCTGAAGGTTTTAGTGCCTTTTATATTAAGTTCATTCCAGTTTACTGTAATCTTTTTTACATCATTACTTAAATTAAAAATACCTACAGCTATCGACCCATCTTCCAGTTGCTTAACCCACACCTGATAGTCTGTATTCTTAACAACTCTTGTAGCTCCTTTTCCTAATGGATCCTGATCAATATCTATTACCTCATCATTGGTTAAAAGATTTAGAGTGAAATCATCTAACTGACTTAAATCGCAACCTATAAGTAGTGGTGCTGACAACAAAGCCCAAAGACTTATATGTGTATACTGTTCGCTTGGAGTTAGGTGTGTATTATGAAGACTAGGTCCCCAACCAACTTTACCTACTACCAGCATATCAGGGTCGTTCCAATGTCCGGGTTGAGAATATGGAGCACATTTATCCTGATTAAAACCTATTTCCGAAAGGCTTCCCCAGGTATCTGTTATATCTCCTGTTGTTCTCCAGGTATTTCCATTAACCGTTGCACCCCACTTCCATACGTCTCCCATTCCATATTGGCACAAACTATAAACGATGTCTCTATTAACTTTAGATAAGGCTGTTTGCATCTTTCTATATGGTTTAAATAATCTGTCGGTATCATTACAAGCCACTGTTTCGTAGCTACACCAATCATACTTCAGATAATCTATTCCCCATGCTGCATAGTTATTTGCATCAGCTTGTTCGTAATTAAAACTTCCTTCATAACCACCACAAGTTTTAGGGCCGGGTGAAGAATAGATGCCCAGTTTTAATCCTTTTGAATGTACATAATCGGCAAGTGATTTCATGTTTGGAAACTTCTCATTACAAGTAATAGAATCATCTTTATGAACCAGTTCCCAACCATCATCTATATTCATATAAGTCCAGCCATGATTAATTAATCCGCTTGAAACCATTGCATCTGCGGAAGCTTTTACTTTATCGGTGCTTACACTTAGTCCCCAGCAGTTCCAGCTATTCCATCCTAATGGAGGTGTTAAACATATCAAATCACCACATTCTATTTTAAAATCTCTTGTATTCTTACCCAAACTATTTTCAACACTTAGCTTTATTTTAAATGTCCCCTTGGCGGGAATGCTTCCACTAATCATTCCTGTTGTTTTATCTAAAGTTAAACCTTTTGGCAAACCTTCAGCAGCATAAGTAAGAGGCCTTTCGCCGGTAGCTGCAATTATATAAAGGAATGGATGATTAGGACGAACACCAAATACTTTTGCTCCATTTATTCTTGGAGTTTTAGCAGCTTTTGGAGTTAAGATATAAGGTATTTCCAACAAAGTTTTAATAGTTTTCTTAGTAATGCTTTCAGTAAAAGTATATACAATATACGAATTCTCTACATTTGGAAAATCTATTGTAGCTTTGTAATGTTCTAAGGGAAGCATAGTAACATCAAGTTGCTTTTCCCATAATACTTTTTGTTTTTCATTGCTCTTAACCTGCACCAACAACTTTCCCGTTATCTTTGAAGCGGCATATTTATTTACTATCTCAACCGAATTAGCATAGCTGTTATTTTCTTTCTGCTTAAAGCTGGTTTCGTCGGTATATATCTTCACATAATCTATCAATTCTCTCATACTTATCTCGGGTTTTGCCTGATACATCCCTCCAATTCCATAGCCATTATAAACCCTTATGGCAATTACATTTTCTTTATCCCAATTAATTGCCGGATCATTAACAGCTACACAATAACATCTTTCGTAAGTCCATGCATAGTTTGGATCTTCAAAATTAGCAGTAACAATACCTGCATTTTGCCCTATAAGTTTCCCATTTAAATAGGTTTGATCGCATTCGTCAACCTTACCTATATATATTTTTATGCTATCTTTTAGATAAGCTTTATTTTTAAGTGAAGAAGGAATCACAACTTTAGCACGATACCAGCCATAACCTTCATTCTTTTTATATCCCTGATCGTCCCACGGAATATCTACTCTTATTTGTTGCCAGGCATTATCGTTAAAAGCAGGAGTTTTCCATTGCATATCATCACCTACATGAAACTTCCAGTTGTTTATTGGCTGCACATCCTGTGCTTTTATTGAAAGCACGCTTAATGTTAATATGATTAGTATTGTGTATATCTTTTTCATTATCGTTTGATTTGTTTTTCTCATTATATAACTGTTTTTTTAATTCTCCCACACTTCTAGTTTAGCCCTAACCATTAAACTAAAATCTGGTTCTATGAAATTCCAATTCCACCAAATATTTCCAAGACTTTTACTAAAAGTATTACACTTTTTAAATTCATATGTGACTCCTACTACAGGTCCATAATCTAGATATCCTTCTTTATAATAATATTCATCTTTAGTTTTTATCCATTCTATTGCTATAAAGAATCCTTTTTTTGGTATTGGGATATGATATTTACTTACATTTATGTCAACCCATTTACCACCTTCACTATTATTCAAAATTAAAGATTCTTTTATCATATCATCTCCGGGTAACATTATATCTTTTTCTAAATTTAATAATCTTATCCGAAATGGAGCATCCGGTCTTCCTCTTTTCAACAAATAGACACCTACTGTTTTTATAAACCCATTATTATTACTATCAACATTAATATATGAAGCAATAATTTGACCGGGTAGTGATCCCATTCCGGTAAATAATGCGAATATCTTTCTTGATCCAACATTAATTGTTTTAGGCTTTATATTCTTAATTTCTATTGTTTGTAAACTAAATATCTTAGAACTTAATCTTATTTCAATCTTTTTTTGTTTTAGAATATCTTTTAGTACGATACGACTTTTATCATAACCTAATGCAGAGATAATAACAGTATCATTTATATATTTCTCATCAATATTCCATTTAAATACACCTTTATCATTTGCAACTGTACCTGTTCTTCTACTTAAAATTTCTAAAGTAGCAAAAGGAATAATACTTTTATCAGCACTATCAATTACAATTCCAGAAATATTAAGTTGAGCAAATATAAATCCAGAGATAAATAATAATGTTATTATTATAAAAATCCTTTTCACTTGATTTAGTTTTAATATTTCTTCTTACGGATACTCTATTACCCAACCTTTTTTATTCAGTTCTTCTTCGGGGTACTCATATCTTTTATAAAGTTTGTGCTTACGGATATACGTCCAGTCGTTATACTTCTTTAGGGTATCAATATTCATAATAAAAACATTCAACTTATTGTTGCTGCTGTTTTGGATAAGCGATAACCAGCCTTCGGAATCGCCGGGCTTAATCATCGTAACAGTTTTGCCTGGGAGTATCTGGTCTCTCATAAATATATCCATGTCAATGCTCACACTATCGGGGATAGTATCAAGCGAACTATCAAAAGCAACGGCATAAGTACTGTTGTTCTTGAGCTTTAAACTAACTTCTTTGCTATTGCAACTCTGGAGTATAGCAATAATGGTAATGGTGATGAAAATTGAAAGTATTTTTTTCATATAAGCTTTTTAAAATTGCAAACAAAGATAGATATTATTTATATGTAAATCCCAAAAAAGATATAAATTATCATGCTTTTTAAAGCAAACAGTCTAAATGTGCACAAAAACTTTCTTTTCGACATTAAAGGATGTTGAAAACTTCCGCTTTTTAAGCATCATTTCCCTTTCAATGGTTAAGCTGTTTATTCAGCAGCTTAAAAAGTATATTTAGCAGCTTAAAACTATATGTTCAACACTTTAGGGGGCATTCTAGCAGCTTCGCCAGACGTTCTAGCAGCTTCGCCAGACGTTCTAGCAGCTGTCCTGGACGTTCTAGCAGCTTCCCCTGACATTCTCATCACTCTCCCCGACGTTCTCAACACTTTTTAAAAAAATAATATTCAATGGCTAAATAAATAATATAATCATATAATTAAATATATTCAGTTTAATACATCTTACGATGTTATTTGAGTTAAAAAGAATAGTTAAAGAAGTATTTAGTTGGTTCTACTCAATAACTTTCTGTTGTAGCAAAAGAAGCTTCTTGTAAATAGCATCTATAATAAATTCTAATAGAAGTTTACTTTATGACATATTTAAATTAATTTCATACATACTATTAATATATATGCTCCGTTTTAAAATATATTCGTAATTTTAACGACTCAAAACTTAAAACAAAATAAATTGGATATATACTCAAGAAAGAAACGTTGGAAGTGGGTGCTGTTTATCTCTGCAATTATTATAGTTGCACTGTCGTTGTGGTATACCAACACTCTGGTTAAGAAGATTGCCCGCGACGAACGTAATAAAGTTAAGTTTTGGGCAGAAGCCATTCAGCGCAAAGCTAATCTGGTTAATTATACCAATGGTTTTTTTGATAAGATTAAGATTGAAGAACGTAAACGTGTAGAACTTTGGGCCGAAGCGCATCAAAGATTGATGAACCCCGATAATAACGGAGCTAATTCAGACCTTACTTTTTATCTTCAGATAGTATCTGAGAATACTAATATCCCGGTAGTTGTTACAAACAAGGATTTTGTTATCACACTTTGTCGTAATATTGATGATCATGATACAAGCAAGATAAAGGAAGGAAAGGTGCTTGAAGGGGATTTAAAAGAAGAGTTCTCGAAGTATCCTCCTATTAAATATGATGAGTATCATGTGGTTTCTTATCTGTTTTATAAGGAATCGAAACTATATACTGAACTAAGAGAAGTACTTCACGATCTTTTTCAATCATTCTTTTCGGAGGTTGTGGATAACTCTATGTCGGTGCCTGTTATTATTTCAGATAGCTCTCAGCTAGTTGTTCTTGCTTCGGGTAATATTGATAAGAATAAACTTCAAGACACTACTTCCATCAAGCATTTGATACATGTGATGGCTTCGGAGAACGCTCCAATAGAGTTTAATCTGGCAGGCACTGGTAAGAAGTATATCTTTTATGAAAACTCCTATCTTCTTACTCAGTTAAAGTATTATCCTTATGCACAGTTGTTGATCATAAGTGTGTTCCTTCTGGTATCTTATGTCTTGTTTAGTACAGCCCGAAAGTCGGAACAAAATCAGGTGTGGCTTGGTATGTCAAAAGAAACTGCACATCAGTTAGGTACTCCTCTTTCTTCTATTATCGCTTGGGCGGAATTGCTTAAACTAAGAGGTATTGAGACTTCTATAACTGATGAGATTGATAAGGACATCAAAAGACTGGATACAATTACTCAACGTTTCTCAAAGATAGGTTCGGAACCGGAACTTACTAAACAGAACATAGTTGATGTGGTAAAGGGGGCTGTTTCATATCTTATTACCCGTTCACCAAAGAGCGTTAATTATGTACAGATACTTCCCGAAAACAAAGAGATCATTATCCCATTAAACATCCATCTTTTCGAATGGGTGATTGAGAATATTTGTAAGAATGCTATTGATGCAATGGGTGGTACAGGCGAGATTCGTGTAGAAATGTTTGAAGACAATAAGTATATTTACATAGATATTAGTGATACAGGAAAAGGGATACCTAAGTCGCAGTTCAGTACTATCTTTAACCCCGGATATACTTCTAAGAAACGTGGCTGGGGATTGGGATTATCACTTTCAAAACGTATTATTAAAGAATACCATTCAGGAAAGATATTCGTTAAATCATCAGTAATAAACAAAGGAACTACCTTCAGGATCATGCTGAAGAGCTAATGCTGGAAAGAATTATGAATTATGAATTATGAATGGGGGGAATTTATATGAACTTAAGTACTTTCAATGCCAACCTAAAGGCAGAAAAAAATCTAGGTTTCTAAAACTAAGTCTTCATTTATTCATAATTTATATTGTTTTCATTCATAATTCATAATTCATAATTCATAACTCATAATTCATAATTAAATGGCCGGCATCTACATTCACATTCCTTATTGTAAGCAGAAATGCAATTATTGCAATTTCTTTTCATCGGCTTCTGGTAAAACTAAGGAAGCTTTTATTGATGCTTTGTTAAAGGAGATTGCTCTACAACATACTTATCTTAAGGATGAAGAAATAAATACTATTTACTTTGGAGGTGGCACGCCTTCGCTTCTTACCAAAGATAATTTAGATGCAATCTTCAATCAACTTTATAAATATTATACTATAAATAAGGATGCTGAGATAACTCTGGAAGCCAATCCCGATGATCTTACCAAAGAAAAGATCATTGAATTAAAGAACACTCCAGTTAATCGTTTTAGTATGGGAGTTCAGTCTTTCTTTAAGGAAGATCTTGAGTATCTTAATCGTATTCATTCGTCAGAACAAGCTATTGAAGCCATTAAGCGTGCACAGGATACTGGGTTTAATAATATTACTATTGATCTTATATATGGCATTCCCGGTGCTAGTGACCAAAGGTGGAATGATAATCTATCAATAGCTTTTGATTTAAACATCCCACACATATCTTCTTATTGTCTTACTATTGAGGAAGGTACTGCTCTGCATCATCTTATTAACAAAGGCAAAGCTAAGCCTGTTGACGAAGAACAAGGTATTCGTCAGTTTGTAATTTTGATGGACAGGATGACTGAGAATAATTATATCCACTACGAAATATCTAACTTCTGTAAAGATGGTTTTATTTCGATACATAACAGTAATTACTGGCGCCAGAAAAAGTATCTTGGCTTAGGTCCTTCGGCACATTCCTTCAATTCCCATTCACGACAGTGGAATACAGCTAATATTACAAAGTATATTTCGTCTATCAACAATGAAATAATCCCTTTTGAAAGTGAGATTTTAAGTACTGAACAGCAATATAACGAGTATATACTTACTTCGTTGCGGACTATCTGGGGGATTAATAAAGAGTATCTGAAACATCATTTCAATAAAGAATACAATCAACATTTTGATGAGAATATAAAACAATTTCTTTTATTTAAAACTATAGAAGAGAATGCAACTTCTTATTATCTTACCCGAACCGGCAAGTTTATAGCGGATGGTATAGCTGCCGAATTATTTATTTAAACAAAACAGATCTTCTTTTACTAAGATATCACTTAATATAAGGGACTTTACAACTGCATTTAGCTAACTACAACTTGAATTTAGTACGTGATAGCTTACTTTAGGGTAACACAAGCGTGTTTTAGGTAAAAGCAAGCGTGTTATAGGCAAAAGCAAGCGTGTTTTAGGTAAATGCAAGCGTGTTATTGGTAAAAGCAGACGTGTTTTAGGTAAATGCAAGCGTGTTATTGGTAAAAGCAGACGTGTTTCAGGTAAAAGCAAGCGTGTTTAGGGTAAAAGCAAGCGTGTTTCAGGGTAAAGCAAGCGTGTTTAGGGTAAAAGCAAGCGTAATAGCATAAAGCTCAGCTTTTAGTTAACATAATTCAGATTTAAATTAGCCAAAATCATATTATTGAACCATAAAAGTATGTTTTTACTTACTACTTTTTTCACAGTAGTGAAATAATTTTTCGATAACTTTAATTTGTATTTAAGAAAGTCTTTATATAACAGAATTAATAAATGAAAATGTATTGATGATTAGGCACAACTTTTATTTCTTGTTTAAATGTATATTATAAAAATTATTTATTTTCACCTTTACTTTCAATCATATAAGTCTCAATTCATCATTCATAATTCATAATTCATAATTATTTTAGTATTTTTGCCAAATATTATAATCAAACCTAATAATAGTATCATGAAAAAGCTCATAATTACACTAGTTTTTATATTGTTTCTTATAAATATTAATGCTAATGCCCAGTTGTTTTTAAATGCAGGCAAGCTTCGTCTTATGATTAGCGATCAAGGCAACATCAGGTCGTTATATAATACAATTGATAAAAATGAATATATTTATCAGGACACTTTAGCTCCGATTATAAGTATTAAAACGGCTAAAGGGATGGAGAATCCAGACTCAATGATCTATAACAAAATGGATTCAACCTTAGTTTTAGTTTATCCTAATAATAAAGTAGAGCTGACTCTTAAGGTAAGTGAGAAGAAAACTCATCTAGTTATTGAACTTATTAACGTTGACAAACCCGATCTTATTGAGGCAGTTATATGGGGCCCTTATCCTACCACAATTTCAAAGACAGTTGGCGAAATTATTGGTGTAGTCCGTAACGAAATCTTTGCCATCGGTATTCAGGTGCTTAATGTTAAGACCCTTGGCGGGAAGCTTTTGAATAACGAAGGTTCGGATATTTCAAGAAGCAGTACTGCTATCAAACAACGCTGGGGAAGTACTTTGCAAGCTTTTGCTCTTAATCGTTCGAAGCCTAGAAATGTGGATGTGTGGAACAAGCAATTTATGAATGCACCTGTAGATGCTATGCCTAATGAGAATGTTATGGGAAGTAAGATAGCTATTTTTGGTTGCTACGAAAAAGATGCATTAAATACTATTGGTGAAATTGAAATAGCCGAGGGTTTACCTCATCCACTTATTAATGGTGTGTGGACTAAGGTTTCGCCTGAGACCGGACGCTCTTATATTATCTCTAACTTTGATGAAAATAATATAGATGAGATGCTAGCTTACACAAAACGTGCTGGTTTGATGACTCTTTATCACGAAGGTCCTTTCCAGAACTGGGGGCATTACGATTTTGACACTGTTTATACTTTTTTTCACAACAAAGAAGGTGTAAAAGCTTGTGTTAAGAAAGCCGAAAAGCTTGGAATTCATTTAGGTGTTCATACTTTATCTAATTTTATAACTACTGATGATAAATATGTTACTCCTATTCCCGATGATCGTCTTGCTATTACTGGTTTTAGTTATTTAGATAATGATATTAGTGATAAAGACAGTACAATTACGGTTCTTTCTCCCGAATATTTTAATAATGAAAAACAAAACAATCTTCATACTATAAAGATTGGGAAAGAATTGATTCGTTACAGGACTGTCACTTCTATAGCTCCTTATCAATTACTGAATTGTCAGAGGGGAGCTTTTGGAACTTATACTTCTCAACATAAAAAAGGGGAAAAAGCTGCAAAACTTATGGATCATCCTTACAAAGTTTTCTTTCCAAATATTGATTTAGACAAGGAAATTGCACGTAATCTTGCTAAAATATTTAATGAAACAGGTATTTGTCAGATGGATTTTGATGGTTCAGAAGGAAGTCTTTCTTGCGGACAGGGTGATTATGGTATTGAAGTGTTTGCGAAGGAGTTTTATGACAATTTAGACCATACAGTTATCAACGGGACTTCTAATTCAGAGCCTTTTTACTGGCATATTAATACTTATTGCAACTGGGGAGAGCCTTGGTACGGTGGTTTTAACGAAAGTATGCAACAATACAGGATAGACAACCAGGGTTTATTTGATCGTAACTACTTGCCACACATGTTAGGCTGGTATTTACTTACAGCCAACACTACTTTGTCAGAGATGGAGTGGATGTTAGCACGTGCGGCCGGTTATGATGCAGGTTTTGCTATGGTTGTGAGGTATAAAGATGCTAAGAAAAACCAAAACACTGATATATTACTGGATGCTATCAACAATTGGGAGTCGGCGCGCCGTTCTCATGCCTTTAGTGAAGAACAAAAACAATTGTTGAAGAACCCAAAGTTTGAATTTCATCTTTCTAAAGTTAATGATAAATCATGGAATCTGCTTCAATACCATATATCTAGAGGATTTGTTCATGAAAAAGAATTTAAACAGCCCGGAGAACCTGTAAACTCTTCATGGAATTATACAAATAACGATAATGAACAGGCACTTTCTTTCAGAATAGTTGCTGAAAAGACTAAAGGGACCATCAAAGACATTATTATGGTGATAGATAACTACTATGAGCTTAAGATTCCAACTCAATTAAATGGAGGAGAAAAGATAGTGACTGATGGTAGCGACAAATTACTGGTATTTGATGCCAAAGGTAAGCTTATCAATACTCTAACTGTGGCTAAATTTCCTTTAATGTCAACAGGGCAGCATACTATTACCTTTGATTGTAAGTATATTGACGATGATACACCCAGATTAGCTGTTTATTTTATTACTAAAGGTGTTCCTGAACTTATCATTGCAAAATAAAATACCTTATATAGAATTAATGTAAGGTGTTCTGTTGATGATAGATCTCCCAAGAGTAATCTCATCGGTATATTCCAGATCATCACCTATTGCGATGCCTCTTGCAATGGTTGAAACAGTAATTTCATATTCTTTTAACTGCTTATAAAGATAAAAATTAGTAGTATCGCCTTCAATTGTAGTAGGCAACGCCATAATTATCTCTTTAACTTCACCTGTTTTTACCTTTTCAACTAAAGTTTTAACATTAATATCTCCCGGACCAATGCCTTCAATCGGTGAAATGATGCCGCCAAGTACGTGGTAAACACCATTGTATTGTGAAGTGTTTTCAATCGCCATCACATCGCGGATATCTTCAACTACGCAGATAATAGCACGGTTTCTTTTAGTACTTTTACATATCTCGCACACATCATCGTCAGAAATATTATGGCAGATAGTACAATATCTAACATCCTGACGCATCCTGATAACGGCATTTCCGAAATCTTCAACCATACTTTTATCTTGTTTCAAAAGAAAAAGAGCTAATCTAAGTGCCGTCTTCTTACCGATACCGGGCAACCTTGATAATTCGTTTACTGCATTCTCCACTAGTTTAGAAGGTAGACTTTCCACGCTTATTGTTTGATTTTATTTGACGGTAAAATTACTATTTTTAATGCAATGTAGCAATCATTTTTGTACTTTTGCCCTTTCATTTTTACAAATAATAACTAATAACAGCAATTTGACACCTCAATTAATACTATTCAGCTTCTTAGGATACACTGTCTTGCTCTTCTTAATCACTTGGATTACTGCAAGAAGATCTAACAACGAATCCTTCTTTCGTGGCAACAAATCATCACCATGGTTCGTGATTGCATACGGAATGATCGGAGCTTCAATGTCGGGTGTCACCTTTTTGTCGGTGCCGGGTTGGGTTAGGGACACACAATTCACGTATCTGATGGTCGTTTTAGGTTATCTTGCCGGCTATTTCGTCATCGCTTTAGTATTAATGCCCCTTTATTACAGGCTCAACCTCACTAGTATATACACTTACCTTGATCAACGTTTTGGTTTCTGGCCGTATAAAACAGGTGCTTTCTTTTTTATTATTTCACGAGTTATCGGAGCTTCGTTTCGTATGTTTTTAGTAGTAAATGTCCTTCAGGTTTTCATCTTTGATGCCTGGAACATCCCTTTCGGCTTCACAGTAAGTATGTTTATCTTATTAATAATTGTTTATACTTTTAAAGGAGGCATAAAAACCATCATCTGGACTGATACCCTACAGACTACCTTTATGTTAGGGGCTTTAGTTTTAACGATAATATTTATTTTAAGAGAATTAAACACAGGTTTTGGCGATATGCTTTCGTCAGTTATTCATTCAGTTAACTCCAAGATAATAGTTACCGACTGGAATGATCCGCGAAACTACATCAAACAGTTCTTTAGTGGGATGTTTATCACTATAACAATGACGGGATTAGATCAGGAGATGATGCAAAAGAATTTAAGTTGCAGAAATATTAAAGAAGCTCAGAAAAACATGTTTAGCTTTAGCTTTATATTGGTTTTTGTTAATCTTTTATTTTTATTTCTGGGAGCAATTCTATTAATATATGTAAAAACTAAGGGAATAACTCCCCCAACTGCCAGCGATGATTTGTTTTCTTTCGTATCTATCCGTCATTTAGGACCTTTAGCCGGTTTGATTTTCATGATAGGATTGATTTCAGCAGCTTATCCCAGTGCAGATGGCGCTTTAACTTCTCTTACTACTTCCTTTTGCATAGACTTTCTGGGTTTACCCAAGAAAGATAAGCTTGATGAGAAGCATAAGATTCGTATTCGGTATCTGGTTCATATAAGTTTTGCCCTTTTATTATTGTTCGTTATCATCACTTTCCGCGCCATCAACGATGGAACGGTGGTAAAGAATTTGTTTAAGATAGCCGGTTACACTTATGGTCCTTTACTTGGTTTGTATTCCTTCGGACTCTTTACTAAACTAAAAACCAACGATAAATGGGTCCCATTAGTTGCTATTTTATCACCAATTATCTGTTATATTCTAAGCACACATTCCAAAGCATGGTTCAATGGTTATGAGTTTGGCTTTGAACTTATCATACTAAATGGGTTACTGACTTTTGTCGGTTTATTTTTGATTCATAAGAGAACTTCTAAAGTACTTTAAATATCTAAAGTGATTATAGCATAGAAGATTTATCTCTTTAATTATTAATTATTAATTCTTAATTTTTAATTGATTTAGTTCTTTTCTCTTTTTTATCTTAAATTAAATTACATTTATTAATAAGATAAGAAAGATGTGCCTAAAGAAGACAATAATTTCCCTTTCGGTGATAAAATAAATACGTTAGACCTAACTCCGTACGTAAGAAGTTAGGTCTTTATCATATAAATATTTAAGATTGTCTTTCAATTCTTAATTCTTAATTTTTAATTCTTAATTTGCCTTCTCTTCTTCCCTTTCTTTATCTTATAACTAAATGAAATTTGTAATAAGATAAAGAAAATCATAAAAAAAATAAAACAGAAAACGCTTATAATGATGCGATTCATTATCTTTATAAAACGTTTTGCTAGTTAGATGGAACACTTCGCCATTCTAATGACACGTTTCGCTAGTTAAATGAAACGCTTCGCCATTCTAATGAAACGCTTCGCTACTTAAATGCAATGTTTCGCTACTTAAATGCAATCTTACGCCACTTAAATGCAGTTTTACGGGGTCGTAAAATGTCATTTAAGTGGCGTAACGCTTCATAAGAATTGATTGTTGATTCATCAAAATTCTAATTTTATTAATTAAGATTCATTAAAATTATATTGAAATAATTGCATTTATATAAAAACAATGACCAAAATTGATAAAAATTGCAAATTACATCTGACAAACTGGGAGGTAGTAGCTACGAATTACGAATTGATTCTTTTTTATCTTAAATTAAATCTCATTTATTAATAAGATAAGAAAGAAAAGAATAAAAAGGCACTGTTTACCCTTTCGGTGAAATATATAAGAGGTTAAACTGTCATTTTAAGATGATATGTAAGAGAGTAAACTAATACTTGTCGGTTTCTTGTTCTCATTTAAAATCAAAATTCTTAAATATTAGTTTTTAATTAATATTTATTTGTGATAATTCTAACACCTCAGGCAACCAAATGCCATTTTTATTTGTCTTAGTATAAAGCATAATTTCAAATAATTTAAAAACAATTTAAAAAAATCGTATTATGAAAAAGAAAATCTATTATCTTTTATTTATTAGTTTAGCTATAATTATTTTATCATGTAGAAAAGAGAATCCTGCAGTAATCAATTATGGCGCAACAACTCAAGTATTGTCAACAAGTTTAGCTGGTTTTGGGCCTAACAGTGGCACACCATCCGGGATGCTCTGGGCTTTACCTTCTAACATAAAAGTTGTTGGAGCAATATTGGGTGGCAATCCAGGAAAAACTCCTTTCTTTGGTGTAAAATCTGAATCTGCATGGACAACTTATGAATATAATTCGCCAAAAACCAATTGGGTAACAAATGGACTGGGTGAGTTTGTTAATTTATACATGAGGTTAACAAATGCAGGTACCAGCACAACTACCTTTATTTTTCCAGCAGGACTTGTGTTTTGTAATACAGGTTCTAATGATACTAATGCAGTAGATACTACTCAAACTGGTGTTGTTGTTGTATCTGACACTGTTGTAGTACATGTAGGTGATACAATAAATCTGTGTTTAAAATCATTTTGTTGTAATTTAACTCGTCATGCACCTTCTTTTAATTCTATTTATAAACCAAGAGTAGTAACTAATAACGACCAAATGGTACACTTTATAAATGCGTTAAAAGGAAAAACAAACTTAACAAGCCATGAAGGGGATATTCAATCTTTTATTTGGAAATTTACAGGAGGTACACCACTTACAACCGATGATTATGCCACAATTGCTTCATGGCAATAGATTACCTTTATTAAAATTTAAAAAGTTACTAAAATGAAAAAAACAATTTTACTTATTTTTGTATTAGCAAGTATGCTTACAAAATTATTATCAGCTCAAACAGTTTTGTTTCACGAAAACTTTGAAGCACCATCTTATGGAGATAGTTTAATTACTACCGCTGACACATTGGGTTTTCCTACAACTTCTTTTAAACCCTGGGCAACTTCAACAAACTTATTTAACTCGGGAATGAGATGCGACTCAAATACACTTCAACCTTTAAAGACTATTTATCTAACTTCACTGCCATTCAGTACAGTGGGAGCAAATAATGTAAGCTTACAGTTTTCACATATTTGCAAACTCTTTTTTGCAGATGGAGGTTATGTGGAGGTTTCAAATGATAATGGAATAACCTGGTATACATTAACAATCACACAATATCAGGATAGTGGAATAATGATACAGAATAGGTTTTGCGAGAATGCTTATAACCAATGGTTACCTGGTGATACAATTACAAAACCAACTAATTCGTGGTGGAAAACAGAGCACTTTGATATTTCATCCTTAACTTTAAATTCGCCTAACGTAAAAATACGTTTTAGATACTTTACTACAGGAGCAACTGGATCAGCAGGCAGGTATGGTTGGCTAATTGATGATGTAAAAGTATATAAAACATCAGCTTCTCAATATACTGTATCTACAAATGGATTCCCTTTTTAGGTGGTACAGTAACTGGTGCAGGTATTTTTAGTCCTAATCAAGTAGATACTGCAATAGCAATCCCTAATTCTGGCTTTACATTTTTCAATTGGTCTGAGAATGGGATTACAGTAAGTACTAATCCTGTATATATATTTAATGTGAATTTTAACAGGCATCTTCAAGCTTACTTCTCTCAGATAACACCTAATTGTTCGGCATCATTTATGGTCATCCAGGATACTAGTATTATTCATCATTATTTTGTATACACATTTGTTACGGGTAACGCACCATTTCATTATTTGTGGCACTGGGGTGATGGAACGTCTGATACAATTGCAAATCCTTCGCATACTTTTAATAATTCTGGGTATTATAATATAAGTCTTAAAGTAACAGATGCCTTTGGATGTATAAGTACTTTTAGTGATTCATCTTATTTACAGAAAACAACGGATGCAATCATTTCAATGACTGTTATTCCAAAAGAAACTACAGGTATAAGCGATAATGAAATCTCAAATCAAATAATGATTTACCCTAATCCTGCTAAAGAAAATCTTACAATTGACTTTAAAAACAATGTTTATATTCAGAATAATATTGTTTATATTTATAATCTGGGAGGACAATTATTATTACAACAATCAATCAAACAAGAAAAAACAAATCTTAACATAAGTAATCTTACAAAAGGAATGTATATTATTAAAATCAGTAATGATAAGAAAACTAATGTAAGTAAATTTGTGAAAGAATAGATACACTCAACTTTAATTTATGTAATATGAAAGCCGGTTGATATATATTCATCGGCTTTTTTTATACATTTTAATAATTAAGATCATACTAAAATAAATGCCTTAACAATACGTTAAGGCACCCAACTTAAAAAAAAAATTATGAAAAAATTACATTATAAAAATAAGCTTAACTTCAGTACCTTCGCCTGGTTCGGAATTAATTGAGATACTACCGCCATGCAATCTGATAATCTTTTCGGAAAGAGTTAGTCCAACACCTGAACCTTTATATGAACGGGTATTACCGGCACGATAAAAGGCCTGGAATATATTGTTTTGTTCAATCAAGGGTATACCTATTCCTTTATCTTTAACAGTTAGAATAATATTTTTATCAACTTGTTTAAGATTGACATCAACATCTTTATCAACAGAAAACTTACAAGCATTATCAATAAGATTACTAATAGCAATTCTCAAAAGATTGCTATTACCATTAATTGTAAGATGTTGATTTGATTCGGGTAAATGCAATTTAATCCTTCCTTTATAATCTGTCTTCTCAAAATGAGAATAAATCTCTTGTAGAAGCCTGTCTAAATTAATTGGATTATGAGGAAGATTAGTAATCGTAAAATCTGTTTGAGCAAGACTTAAAAGATTACGTGTAAGAGCATCTAATCGTTCAGCTTCTGTATAAATAACAGTAAGAGTTTTAATATAATCTTCTTCTGAACGGCTTTTGCGTAAAGCAATCTCAGTTTCGCCAAGTATAGCTGTGAGAGGATTCTTTAACTCATGAGAAGCATTACTTATAAAATCTCGCTGCATTTCAAAAGAATTTTCTAAACGCTCCAGCATCTGATTGATCATAAGAATAAGTTTTGACAATTCGTCGTTGCCTTTATGCTCAGTTAAACGAAGACTTAAATTAGTAGCTCTAATCTTATTTACATTATTCATGATAGAAACGATAGGGGCAACAATACGGTTAGCATATATCAAACCAATAAGATATGTAAGGATTGTACTAATAATAAGAATCCACATCAACACCTTAAATAAATGATATTGCTTTGCAATACTATATTCATCAATTGCAGAAACAAGAATAATAAAGTCGCCTTGATTGTCGGCATAATAAATACCTACTGTTTGTGTTTCATTCTTATAAAACACTACAGAAGTACTATCCAGAAGCTGAGTAGCTAAATTTTCAGGGATTATTGTTTTAAGTGAATCAAAAGTTTCTTTTCGTTTATTAGCATCTAATATTATTTCTTTTTCCTGTGGAAGCTTTTGAATATATCTTTCAATGATAGTTTCATAAGTCTTTTTGTTTAATTCATCTTCCTCAAAGTATTTTTGAGCAACAATTAAGGCCTTATCAAAAAGATGATTGTTGAAATCTGTCTTGTTATAATGTTCTGATAAGTAATAGACGAAAACAAATGAACAAAGCAACACCATAAAGGTAAGCAATGCATAAATAAAAGCTATTTTGTGACGGATCTTCATCTATTCTTCTTTTAATATATAACCCATCCCGATAACAGTATGAATAAGTTTAGTTGGGAAGTCTTTTTCAATCTTATTTCTAAGATAATTTACATAAACATCCACAAGATTAGTTCCCATATCAAAGTTAATATCCCAAACATTATCTAAAATATCATACCTTGACAATACCTTTTTAGGATTCATTAAAAAGTAATAAAGCAAACGATACTCTTTAGAAGTTAAGTTAATTTCTTTACCAGCGCGTGTTACTGTCTTACTTTCTATATCCATAATAACATCAGAAAACTTCAATGATTTAACATCATCCGAAATCAACTGCCTTCTTAAATTGGCGTTAACTCTTGCTAATAATTCTTTAAAATGAAAAGGTTTTATAAGATAATCATCGGCACCTGCTTCCAGTCCTTTTACAATCTCATCGGTAGAACCTAAAGCTGTTAGCATAATAATAGGAATATTAAAACCTATCTTATCACGGATAATTGTGCAGACTTCAATACCATTAAGATTAGGAAGAATAATATCTAAAATAATTAGGTTAAATTCTTTGTTTAAAGCAAGATTCAATCCTGTAGCTCCATCATAAGCAGCTTCAACAGTATAATTTTCCTCCTCTAATCCTTTCTTAATAAAAGAAGAAACATTTACCTCGTCCTCAACTAAAAGTATGGTTGCCATATGCTAACTTATTTAAATTAATTTTGAACCAAAGATACTAATTATTTAAATTAAACGTCTTCTTATTTTAAGATTTCCATCATTATCATATAACAAACGTCCATAAATTTTCTCAACAAATAAAGGGAAAATAAATAAAGTAAGTATAGTAGCAGTAATTAATCCACCAATAACAACAATTGCAAGTGGTCTTTGAGCTTCAGAACCTATTCCTGTAGAAGTAGCTGCAGGAATTAAACCTATTGCAGCCATCATTGCCGTCATAATTACAGGACGTATCCTTGATAAAACACCATCTTTAATAGAATCTTGTAAAGAAAGCTTTTTATGATGAATATTATTCTTAAATACACTTATCAGTATCACACCGTTCTGTATACAAATACCAAACAATGCAATGAATCCGATCCCTGCTGAAATACTAAAATTAGTATGCGTTATAAGTAATGCCGCGATACCTCCGATAATCGCAAAGGGAACATTAACTAATACTAGTCCGGCATCGCGGGCATTGCCAAACAAAACAAAAAGGATAAGGAATATCAACATCAAACTTAAAGGAACAACCTGTGCCAATCGTTTTGAAGCACGCTGTTGGTTTTCAAAATCACCTAGCCATTTAATTTCGTAACCTTTAGGTAAATTAACTGCTTTTTCTACTTTCTTTTGAGCTTCTGCAATTGTACTACCCATATCTCTACCTCTGATTGAAAATTTAACTGCTGCATACCTTTGGTGATTGTCTCTGTAAACAATAAGTGGACCGGTAATTAATCTAATGTCCGCAATTTCTTTTACAGGAATTTGTTTGCCCTGCATTGTTGGAACCATTAGTTCGCCAATCTCTTTCTCGGACTTTCTGAAGTTAGGTTGATAACGAACTATGATATCAAACTTCTTTTCACCTTCATATAATTTTGAAGCCGATTTTCCACCTATTGCCATCTCAATTACAGCCTGGGCATCGGATTTAGCAACTCCATAAAGCGCACATCTTTTTTCATCCAGTTCAATTTGCAGTTCCGGTTGACCTATATTTTTAAAAACACCCAAATCTTCAACACCATTTACCGTTTTTAAAACTTTATATACTTCAGTAGCTTTCTTTTCAGTTAAAGCCAAATCATTTCCTGTAATCTTTACTACTAAAGAGCCTTTTACCCCAGAAACTGCTTCTTCAACATTATCCATAATAGGTTGCGAAAAATTAAAATCAATACCTGGGTATTCTTGCAAAGATGCATTCATCTCATCAATAAGTTGCTCCTTTGTTTTCTTAGATTTCCATTCTTTTTGTGGGAATATATCAACCTGGAATTCTATATTATAAAATCCTGTTGCATCAGTCCCGTCATTAGGTCTTCCTGCCTGAGATAATACTTGACGTACTTCGGGGAAAGATCTTATTTTATTTCTTAATTGATTAGATAACTTTACAGATTCCTCTAAAGAAACACTTTGCGGAAGTGTTGCTCTAATATAAATAGAACCTTCATTTAGTTCGGGAAGAAATTCAGTACCTAAAAATTTAAAGCAAAAG
This sequence comes from uncultured bacterium, assembly GCA_903911455.1. Classification (GTDB taxonomy): domain Bacteria; phylum Bacteroidota; class Bacteroidia; order Bacteroidales; family JACABE01; genus JBAXLO01. The sequence continues at coordinate 30,017 of CAIWDQ010000383.1, read as the reverse complement.
AATCCTAAAACAACAATTATTAAACCTATTGTAAGACTTAGATTCTTTACCTTGTATAATCTGTTAAAGATTCCCATCGTATTATTGGTAATAAAACTTACGAAGAAGTTTTTCTTTTCTTTGACATTTTTCTTCAACAAAATACTACTTAAAACAGGCACTAATGTAAGTGTGAATATTAATGCTCCCAGCAATGCAAATCCCAAGGTAAATGCAAGTGGTGAAAACATTTTTCCTTCCACTTTTTGGAAAGCGAAGATAGGAACTAAAGCTGTTATAATAATTAGTTTAGAAAAGAAGATTGCTTTCCCCATTTCTTTAGAAGTATGCTTTATCAAACCCAATTTCGACAGTTTATTAAATGCATCCATCCCGAGCTTATGTGCTTTCTTATCCAGAACTACGAATATCCCTTCAACCATTACCACAGCCCCATCTATAATTATCCCAAAGTCAATTGCTCCCATAGAGAGCAAATTTGCTGACATTCCTCTTGCCCTTAAGCATATAAAAGCAAATAATAAAGCCAATGGGATAACTATAGATACTGCAACTGTTGTCCTCCAATCTGCCATAAAAATAAGTACTATAAATGTTACTAATAATATACCTTCAATTAAATTATGAGTAACTGTATTAACTGCAAAGTTCACTAGGTTTTCGCGATCATAAAATGTATCTATTTTTGCTCCTTCGGGTAAGATCTTATTATTAAGTTCATCTATTTTAACTTTAAGATTCTTTATAACCTCACTTGGGTTTTCGCCTTTACGCATTACCACAATACCTTCCACAACATCATTATCCCCCATTCGTCCAACCTGACCTAATCTTGGCAATGCAGATTCGTGCACATCAGCTACATTTCTAACTAAAATCGGTGTCCCATTTATCTTTTTAATTACAATATTCTGTATTTCTTCAATATTATCTATTAACCCTATACCTCTTACAACATATGCCTGAGAATTTTTTGTAATAACATCTCCGCCAACGTTAACATTACTCTTTGCAATAGCTTCGTAAAGATCAAGGGGTGTAATATTGTAATTTATTAACTGATTTGGATTGGTACTCACCTCAAAGGTCTTAACTTCACCCCCAAAGCTAACTAAATCGGCAACTCCCGGAACGCTTCTTATATTTCTGTCGACAACCCAATCTTGAAGCGTTTTTAATTCCCGAACATTATGTTTTGAACTCTTTAAAGTGTATCTGTAAATTTCACCTGTTGGGCCATAAGGAGGTTGAACATCAGGAGAAACGCCATCTGGTAAATCAGCATCTTTAAGCATATTATTTACCTGCTGTCTTGCAAAAGCATCTTCAACATCATCATCAAATAAAACAGTAACAACAGAAAGCCCAAAAAGAGTAGTTGATCTGATATCCGTCTTCTTCTGAACCGGATTCATCGCTATTTCTATAGGAATTGTTACAAATTTCTCTATTTCTTCAGCACTTCTGCCCGGCCATTGTGTTATGATAATAATCTTTGTATTCGTAACATCAGGAAAGGCATCAACAGGCGTATTTTTAAAAGAATAAATACCGGTTATTATAATAACTATCGTGCAAAAGAAAATGAAGAATTTATTTCGTAAAGAGAAGGCAATTATGTTTTCAATTAGTTTGTGCATAGTCTAAGTCTTTATATTATTTTTAATGTAAATAATAAATCTTATTCTGAAGTTAAAGCATTATAAAGTAGTAAAGAATACTTACTTGCAACTCTCTCTCCAGCTTGTAATCCGCTTAATATATATGTTTTATTGCCGACTGTTTCACCTATTTTAACTTCTCTTACTTCAAAATCCTTTTTTCCCTTAAGCACCATCACAAAATACTTTTTGTTGTTAAAAACTAATGCTTTTGAATCTACAACAGGAAGTTTATCATTACTTGTATTATAAATAATCTTAACGTTAGCAAACATCTCCGGTTTAAGTGTATAGTCAGGATTATCCAGTTTAATTTTCACTGTCATTGTCTTGCTGTCAGGATCAAGTACATTAAAAATCTTATCTATCTTACCTGTAAATTCCTTGTCGGGATATGCAAGCGTATTAATCTTAACCTCCATATCAGGTTTGATTTTTGCTATATCACTCTCGTAAATTTTTGCCACAACCCATACTTTCTTCAAATCTGAGATAGTAAACAGATTATTACTGTTATCAGGACGTAGTTGCATGTTAGGATTTATAAGTTTTTCGACAACAAAGCCCGAAATTGGAGATTTTATTATATAATCCGATTGTTTGCCATTGCCATAAATAGATTTTACAGTCTGTATCCTTTTTAACTCCGATTTAGCTTTATCATGTTCTTTTTGAGCAGCAATATATTCCTTTTCTGAAGTTATACCGCTTTTATACATATCTGTAGTTGCAGCCAGATTCTTTTCTGAAACAGCAAGATTAGATTGAGCCGTTACCAAATCATTCTGTACGCCAGCCATCTCAGAACTTCTTACAACAGCAATCACCTGATCTTTTTGAACCAAATCACCAAGCGAAACCTTAACTTCAGTAACCAAACCACTTACAAGAGGGAATATTTTCACTACTTTATCCTGATCATAGGTAACCGTTCCTGTAAAGTGATATTCAGTATAAATTTGTCTTAAGGTTACTGTATCAATCGTCATGTTTTGCATCAAACTGTCGGCAACAACAAATTTATTCTTAGTTGCTTCCTCTTTTTCGTTTTCTTTTTTCGAAGTACAGCTTATCAGAATAAGTACGAATAAAAAAGCTGTTATTAGTTTTATTAGATTCCTTGTCATTTTTAATTAGTTTAAGATATCTTTTCCTATAGTAAAATTAAGATTTTCTAAGGCATTAAGCCTGTTATTTTGCAATGTATTATATTGAATAAGGTTTTGTTTGTAGGCATCATAAAAATCTAAGAATTCAAGCATACTTATATTCTTTTTCTCAAAGTTCTTAAGCATTTCTTCAGTTAAATCATCCATATCTTTTGCAAATTTTGCATCAAACTTATTATATAAGTTATCATTTTCCAATACATTGGAATAAGCTTGAATTACGTCGGCTTTCACTCTGTCTTTTGTACTTTGAACCTTTAGTTTATTGCTTTCAATCTCAAATTTTGCAGTTTTAATATTCCCCTGATTCCTGTTAAAAAAAGGAAGATCAAATGCAAGTCCTACATAGTTATAATTTTTAATATAGCCTCCATTTCGGTCCCAACCGGCTGATAAAGTAAGATCAGGGATTGCCAAAGCCTTTTGATACTTAAGGTTCATTTCACTAATATCAACATCAGATTGCGCCATCATATAATCGAAGCGATTTTGCAAAGCCGTGTCTAATAAAGCCTGAAGACTCAACGAAGAAGCCGGTTTAGAATTCTTCATCAAATCTTCAGGCGTAGGAAGAAAAAAAGTATTTGAAGTTTGCAATAATACATTAAAATCAGCTAAATTATTTTGCAGATTAGTGGAAAATCCCAATCTTTCGTTCTCTAATGCAAACAAAGTAGCTTTTAGCCGTAAGACTTCTTTTTTAGATACATATCCTTTCTCAGATTGCTTTTCGAAGGCATTAATCAAATTTGTAAGAGAGGATATTTCTTTTTTATACACATTTAAAATCTGTTGCAGATAATAAATATTGTAATAATCCGAACGCAATGTATATTTAAGCGTCCGCAGCATATCAAAGTAATTATATTCTTCTTTTTGAGCAGATAATTGAGAGATTTGCACCTTTTTATTCCTCTTACCGGCAATTGAAAAGAGCTGTTGAATTTGTGCACTCGTTTCACCAGAGTTCGTCATATCGAAATAATGTTTTCCTCCATTGGTTTGATATTCACTATTAATTGCACTTTGAGTAAAGCTGATTGTAGGATTATCCCACACCCGACTCTGAATTACCTGTGCTCTGGCTGCATCTATATTATATTTTTCAGAAAGTAAAGTCAAATTCTTCTTCAAAAAAATATTTTCAGCATCTTTCAAAGTTATTCTAACTGTATCTTTATAAAGTTCCTGATTAAAACTTTTTAAAGAACAAAGTAAGAATAGTATTAAAATAATTAGTGTAGCTTTTTTCAAAAACATTAGAATATTATTAATTTTAAATTACGCTACAAAAGTAACAATAGTGAAAGCTAAAGAAATTAAAACAAGGTTAGATTTAGATTAGAATTAGATTAGAGAAATCTAATATATCTTTAACTCCTTAAAATTATAAATCTAATCCAGAAACTTTATGGATTAAGGTCATTAAAAATCTTATAAAAAGTCTTGTTTATACAAATCTGCTAAATTCTTTTCATCAGGTAGCCTTACCCGGGCAAAAGTTTTTTCCCAATTTCATCAGGTAGTCCTACCCAATCAAAAGCATTTTTCAGATTCCATTAATCAGGGCTGATTATACAAATCTGTTTTACGGATTTCATTAAACAGGGCTGTTTATACAAATCCGGAAAACAGATTTGATCGGGTAAGCTCTTTATGAGGCTTTTAATAAAAAGGTTTTTTTTGGTGGGATTTTAACAAAAAATCGATTTTACCCAATTATCATACAAATACATTTACCGAAACATTTCTGCTATTTGCCGATTAATTAGATTCCACTTTTAAAAAGCATTCTAATTTTGCATCAAAATAAAAAGGAAACGGATGAAACTTTTAACACTTTGGAAACTTTTTTATAAAAATAGTGTTTATGTCAAAATCTTTTTATAATTTTGCAGCATGGAAGAACGTGAAGTTTACATAGTAGAAAAAGCCGGCGAATTATTTAAAAAATACGGCATTAAGAGTGTATCAATGGATGATATTGCTCAAAATTTAGGTATTTCTAAAAAGACTTTGTACAATTTCTTTTGTGATAAAGCTCAATTAGTAAAAAAAGTTATTGGAGAATATAATTGTAAAACAGACGAAAAATTTAACAATGTTATATCTCAAAACTTAAATGCCATCGACAAATTACTTGAGGTGAGTAAATATCTGACAGAGATGTTGAAAGAAATTAATCCGGTAATCATGTACGATCTCAAAAAATACTATCCGGAGTTGATGAAAGAACTTGTGGACGACCGAAGGGCACATATTTTTGAGAATATTAAATTAAATATCGAAAAAGGAATAAGTGAAGGCTTATATCGTACAGATATGAATGCAGATATAATTTCTTCGATATATGTTTCGAGAATGGATGATGCAATCTTTGAAGGCAAATCATACCAAAAAGAATATGAACAGGAAAATTACTTTAATGAGTTTTTTACATATCATATCAGAGGAATTGCAAGTGCAAAAGGTATTAAATATTATGAGAATAAAATAAAGAACGAAGCATTAATTTAAACATAGGTTTATGAATATGAATAATAAATTAACATTATTACTGTCACTATTTGTGCTGTTAACCCAAGGTTTGCAGGCTCAAAAGAACAGTTCAACACAGCTATCTCTAAAACAGGCGCAAGAATATGCCCTGAAAAACAGTCCTCTTATTAAAAACGCAACTATTGATCTGGAAACAGCAAAACAAAAGATTTGGGAAACTACTTCGATTGGTTTGCCACAAATTAATGGTAAAGTAGCCGGATCTTATATGTTGGCTTTGCCTGATAAGATTAAAGAATTCTCTAGTTTGAATTCTTTAGGATTATGGATGTATAATGCCGATCAGGCTTTAAAAGGTTTAGTCCCGTCATCAAATCAAAACTTTGGAAGGGTTCCTAATCCTGGGCCTACAACAACTGTAAGTGATGCAGATCAAAAGTGGGGATTAACTCTTGATATTACCGTTTCTCAGCTATTATTTAGCGGTTCTTACCTTGTTGGTTTGCAAGCTTCCCGAACTTTTAAACAATTATCCGAAGTTGCTATCACTAAATCAGAAAATGATTTGATGGAAGCAGTTACTAATGCTTATTTTATTTGTGTGATAGCTCAGGAAAACAAAATGGTAATAGATAGTATCTATTTAACCACAAGTAAGATTTTAAATGAAATAAAAGAGATTCAAAAGGAAGGTTTGATGGAAGAAACTGATGTAGATCAGATGCAGTTAACGCTGACTAATATTCAGAACACAAAAGAAATGATTGACAGGCAATGTGAAGTTGCATTGAACCTTTTAAAGTATCAGATGGGAATGGATCTTAAAGATCAAATAGAACTTAAAGATAATACAGATCAATTGATAGGACAACTAAATGCTGAAGTACTTGTTCAGAAGAATCTAAATTTAAACAATCAGGTTGATTATCGCATGTTAGAAGTTCAGGAAAAGATGGCAATCCTTAATGTAAAACTCCAGAAATCTACTTTTTTACCGGATGTTGCAGCCTTTTATAATCATCAGGAGAATTTTAATAAGAATTCTTTTTCATTTACTCCTCCAAATGTATTAGGATTAAGTGTTAATATTCCTATATTTGGTAGTGGACAGAAATTCTCCAGAATTAACCAGGCTAATTTGAGTGTTGAGAAAATAAAGAATGGCAAACAACAATTGTCAATGGGATTGCAAACTCAATTCTCTGATGCTCGCTCATCTTTTATTACTTCAATGAATAAATATCAAACCAATAAACAAGCTAGAGACTTAGCTTATAAAATTTATTCACGTTCCTTAATTAAATATAAAGAAGGCATCTTAACAAGCTTGGAACTCGCTCAGGCGCAAAGTCAATACTTACAAGCTCAGACTAACTATTATTCTTCAATAATTGAGATGTCATCATCATATTCTAAGTTAGAAAAATTATTAAAATAACAAAAACATTTAAATAAATTAAAGCATGAAAAAGCTAATAATCATAATAAGTATTATAATAACAATCGTTGCCTGCAAAAGTGGCGACAAGAAAGCTCAACTAGACAAACTAAAAGGCGAACGTGATAAAATCACAGAACAAATAACTGCTCTTCAATTAGAGATTTCAAAAGAAAAAGGAGATACTAACGATCAGAAGATACCTGTAGTTGGTATTACTGAAGTAAAAACTCAGGAGTTTAATCATTTTATAGAAGTTCAAGGCAAGATTGATGGTGAAGATAATGTTGCAGTAGCTCCTAGAATGGCAGGTACAATTACAAAGGTTTTTGTTAGAGAAGGCGATGTTGTTAAAGTTGGCCAGACGCTTGCACAGATGGATGATGCAGTACTTCGTCAGTCATTAGATGAATTACTGACACAATTATCTTTTGCTACGACAATGTATAATAAACAAAAGAATCTTTGGGATAAAAAGATAGGTTCCGAAGTTCAATATCTTTCTGCTAAAAATAATAAAGAAGCACTTGAAAAGAAAATGAAGACTTTGAATGAACAAATTGATATGACTCGCATAACTGCACCTATTAACGGAAGTATTGAAGAAGTGCTTGTAAAAGTAGGACAGCTTGCAGCTCCCGGAGTTCTTCCTGCATTCAGATTAGTTAACTTTAATATAGTAAAAGTTACAGCCGATGTTGCCGAAGCTTATTCCCCAAGAGTTAAGAAAGGTGATAAAGTTTATGTTCGTTTCCCGGATTTCAATAGTGAAATTGAATCTAACATAACTTTTACCAGTAAATATATAAATCCAACTAACAGAACTTTTACTATTGAATCAAGATTAAGTCCCTGTAAGATGGAGTTCAGAGCTAATATGATAGCTGTTGTAAAGATAAATGATTATAAGAGTGCAAATGCTTGTGTGCTTCCTGTTAGTGTTATACAAAAAGACACTAAGGGAGAATATGTATACGTTCAGGAAACGAATGGCAAGGATATGGTAGCTAAGAAAAGAGTTGTTAAAAGTGGTCAGAATTATAATGGTTTGGCCGAAGTAATTGAAGGTTTAAAAGCAGGTGACAAAGTTATTGTTACAGGCTACCAAAATCTGGAAGACGGACAAATAATTAAACTATAATTATAACTGGAAATAATCTAACAGATGAAGAACGTAAAGTTTAAAGAATTTTTCGGAACCAGTTGGGCTATTGATAACAAAACAAGTATTTATGTACTTATGGTTATCATCTCTATCTTTGGTATTATCAATTATAATACCATACCTAAAGAGCAATTCCCCGAACTGGTTATCCCAACGATGATGGTTAATACCATTTATCCGGGAACGTCTCCAGCAGATATGGAGAATCTTGTTACTCGTCCTATTGAGAAGAATATTAAGTCAATTAATGGTGTAAAGAAAGTTACCAGTAATTCTATCCAAGACTTCTCAATGATTGTTGTTGAGTTTAATACTGATGTAGATGTTCAGTTTGCTAAACAAAAGGTGAAGGATGCTGTAGATAAATCTAAGAATGATTTGCCTACCGACTTACAAAAAGAACCTTCTGTAATGGAGATTGATTTCTCTGAAATACCTATTATGTATATTAACATGTCGGGCGATTATGAGTTGGATAAACTTAAGAAGTATGCTGACGACATGAAAGATGCTATTGAAGGACTTAAGGAAATTACTCGTGTGGATATTGTTGGTGCTCTTGATAGAGAGATTCAGGTAAATCTGGATATGTACAAGATGCAAGCTGCAAGTCTTTCGCTTAGTGATATTGATCGTGCTATAGCTTCCGAGAACCTTACTATTTCAGGTGGTTCTATTAAGATGCAGGGTACTGAAAGAAGTATTAGGGTTGTTGGTGAGTTTAAAGAAATGGAAACTCTTAAAAACATCATCCTTAAATCGGGTAGTGGTGCTTTAGTTTATCTTAAAGATATTGCTGAAATAAGAGATGGATTTAAAGAAAGAGAAAGTTATGCAACTCTGGAACGTAAGAATGTTATCACATTAAATATTATTAAGAAGAGTGGCGAAAACTTATTAGAAGCTTCTGATAAGATAAAAGCTACTATGGAAAAGATGAAGAAGGACAAATTACCTTCTAAACTTAAACTTACTATTACTGGTGATCAGTCGGTGTTTACAAGAAATACATTGTTTGATCTTAATAATACTATTATTATTGGGTTTATTCTTGTAACCATTATCCTCATGTTCTTTATGGGACTGACGAATGCATTGTTTGTGGGACTGTCGGTTCCTTTATCAATGGCGCTTGCTTATATTGTGATGCCTGAAATTGGTTTTACGATGAATATGCTGGTTATGTTTGCCTTCATATTTGCATTGGGAATTGTTGTTGATGATGCCATTGTAGTTATTGAGAATACGCATAGGGTATTTAATCAGAATAAGGGGATACTTGATATTAAGATGTCGGCGAAGTATGCGGCGGGCGAAGTATTTGTCCCCATACTCTCTGGAACTCTTACCACACTTGCACCTTTCTTCCCTCTTGCTTTTTGGCCGGGTATTATCGGTAAGTTTATGTACTTTATTCCGGTAACGCTTATCATTACATTGTTTGCTTCTCTTATAGTAGCTTATATCTTTAATCCTGTGTTTGCTGTTTCTTTCATGAAACATCATGATGACGAAGAAATCAATTTCAGTAAAAAGAAAATCTTTACTATCGGGGGTATATTCCTTGGACTAGGTATCCTATTACACTTATTATCTTTACCTGGATTTGCTAACTTCGCAATCTTTATAGCTATATCTTTTGTAGGTCATCAGTTATGGGGAAGACATATATTATTACATTTTCAACATCATTTCATCCCAGCAATGATGCGTAAATACGAAAATGCCTTAAGATACTTCGTTGCTAAACGTCGTCCTTATTATATTCTTGGTGGTTTAGTTGCATTGTTTATCTTTACTATGATTGTAATGAATATTGCCAAACCTAAGGCAGTTCTTTTCCCTGCTAACGATCCTAACTACATTTATGCTTATATTAAGATGCCTGTTGGTACTGATATTAAAGTTACTGATTCGATTACCCGTATGGTTGAAGACAGAATTTACACAGTTATCGGCGATTCAAACGATATTGTTGAATCTGTACTTTCGAATGTTGCTGTAGGAGCTTCAGATGATAGATTTAATACTACAACTTCAGCATCGCATCTCGGTAAAGTTACGGTTGCTTTCGTTGAAACTGCCAAGCGTCATGGAGAAGCTACTATGCCTTATCTTGATAAGATGAGAAATGTTGTTAAGGGTATTTCGGGTGCCGAAATTACTGTAGACCAAAATAGAAACGGCCCTCCTACAGGTAAGCCTATCAATATAGAAATAAGTGGTGATAATCTTGATAAGTTAATATCAACATCTACTAGTTTAAAAGATTTTATTGATTCTTTAAAAGTGGAAGGTATAGAACAATTAAAATCAGATTTTGATAATAACAAACCTGAACTTATTGTTAATATCGACAGAGAAAGAGCTAATCACGAAGGCATTTCTACAGCTCAGATTGGTATGGAAATAAGATATGCAATCTTTGGTAAAGAATCTTCTAAGTTTAGAGAAGGCGAAGACCAATATCCTATTCAGATACGTTACGAAGAAAGTCAGCGTAAGAATATTGATAGAGTTATGAATCTTAAGATAACTTATCGTGATATGAATTCAGGACAGTTGCGTCAGATTCCTTTATCTTCAATTGCTAAGATAAGTTATCAGAATACTTATGGTGGCATCAAACGTAAGAATCTAAAAAAGGTAATTACACTTTCGTCAAATGTATTATCTGAGTATAATGCCAACGAAATTGTTACAAAACTTAAAAACAATCTTCCTAAGTTTAACAAACCCGAAGGTGTTGACATTGCCTTTACAGGTGAACAGGACGATCAAAAAGATACTGCTGCTTTTATGGGAAAGGCGATGTTGCTTGCTATGTTCTTAGTAATGTTTATCCTTATCACACAGTTCAATTCAATTAGTAAACCAATTATTATCTTCAGCGAAGTATTCTTTAGTATCATTGGGGTATTGTTAGGATTTATTGCTTTCCACATGACTTTCTCCTTTATTATGACTGGTATGGGAGTAGTTGCACTGGCAGGTATTGTGGTTCGTAATGGTATTCTGTTGGTTGAATTTACGGATGTATTAAAAGAAAGAGGTCTTAAAACAAGAGAAGCCATTGTACAGGCAGGTAAAACCAGGATTACTCCTGTAATATTAACTGCTGCTGCAACTATATTAGGTTTGATACCTTTAGCTGTAGGTTTAAATATTGATTTCATATCATTATTCACAAATTTAAATCCACACATACATTTTGGTGGTGATAATGTTGCCTTCTTTGGTGCACTAGCATGGACTATCATCTTTGGTTTGAGTTTTGCAACCTTCTTAACTTTAATCTTTGTACCTGCAATGTATTTAATTGCTTATACAATGAAGGTAAGATTGAAAAGAAATAAATCAAACAAGATAGCACGCGCATTACTAAAGGCATAATAGGCAATAGGCTTTAGGCAATAGGCAATAGTGCCTAAAGTTTGGAGTTTGAAATGCCTAAAGTTTAAAGACAATTAAGAATTAATAATATTATAACTCAAATTCCTCCCCTATTAGGGGAGGTTACCTGCCTGCCGTTAGGCAGGGGTGGGGTTAATATAAAGAGCCGTTATTATTTGTTTGATAATGGCTCTTTCTTTTTTCTTAATTCTTAAGTGTGTCCTGAAGGAAAAGAGCGAATAGTTCTTTATACATGCTGTATAAAAGATGAAGGGGTCTTTGAAAAGAGATGAGCCTTCGCAATAGCTGTGCAGGCAGATATTGCAAACCGCCTTGCGGTGCTGTAGCCAAAAGTTAAGGTATTGAACGGTCAAGGAAAAGGTGGAATAATCCATCAGGTATGAATAACGGTGATGAACGCAAGTGAACCACTGATGACATGTTGTGATTAAGTACTTGTTGTCAAAACGTCCTAGTTAAGAGAGGGCTTAAAGAGCATAACGGAAACCTGATTTACTGGTTATGCGGCAACCGATGTAAAGGAGGCATGAACGTTATTTGGGCTTTTATATGGAACAGGAGAGTATTGTGTACTGATGTTAGTCTGCCATTAAAGCTACCGACCAAGGATTCGCTGACAGATAAAGGGAAAAGTACAAGCTGAGAACCAGTGAGACTTATACTACCAATGCAGTACACAGTTGCGGACTAAGTCGTAGTAGTGATGAAGTTTCTGTAATGGAGATGGAGCGAAGGGCTTAGCTAGTAAGATATACATTTTGCCAACTGTTACAGGGAAGAGCATTTTAATGTATTGTCTTATTAGAAGAGCCGTATGAATCGAGAGGTTCACGTACGGTTCTGTGAGGGGCTTGGGCTGAAATGCCCTTGCCCACTCGACTTTTTAATTCTTAATTCTCCCAGTCTTTATCTCTCTATCTCAATATCATCACACTCCCATGATATTGTTTCTCAAACCCACTTAGCTGGTTGGTAGCTTTAATAATATAATAGTAAGTTCCATCTGCTAAATCTTTGCCTTTGCATTTACCATCCCAATTATTTTTATAATTAGTATCTTTGTAAACTATTACACCCCATCTATCATAAACCTGTAAATCTATATCCCAACCTTCTGAGTTTTGTATTACAAAGTAATCATTTATATTATCATTATTAGGAGTAAAGATGTTTGGTATTTTTAGGCAGTCCCCATCGTAAGTTATGTTAATAGAAGAAGAGGTTGTAATGTCATACTCCGGAAAGTATGCTCTTACCCAATAAGTACCCGGTTTTGTAACAGTATAAGTAGTTGCATGGCTACTATCTTGCCATGTATATATTGCATTAGGTATATTAGGGTTTAGTATTAATGTTTCGCCTTCACATAAAGTAGTATCTTTACCCAAGCTGAACTCAAAACTGCATTCGCAAACTGAAACATCGTCTATATAAACATAAAATTGACTATAAGAATTATTATAGTTTTGCCAATCCATAATATTAAATTTACCAATAGTTAAATATTTTTCACCTCCTTTAGCTATAACGTAACCTGATATTTTAAGCCAATTAATAGTATCAGTATTTGCAATACTTCTTGAAAATTTAGGACATGAATCACATAAAATTGTTGAAATAGAATCTTGTACTCTATTTGTAGAAAACATTGCACCAATCGAATCATAAATAAAATAACTATTAAAAAGACTGGAATAGTTATATGTATATTCTGTTAAAGATATATAATAGTTAACACAATAATGTTTATTTTTAATTAGACTGTCTTTAAGTTCATTTTTAATTGCTTCCATATATGTATCAAAATTTGGAAAAGATGGTGTATGGAAATAATTAATAAATCCTGCATAAGCAACTCCTGTATGAGCATATTGAAATCCACAAAAATTTAAAGGAACAGACATCCCATTAGGTAATGCACAAGCGTTATAATAATCAGTACTAAGTCCCCACCAGTGTTTTGATAAATAAAGTTGTCCTGTACTAGTTGGACAGGTGTCATATTGTTCAAATGAAGGATTCTGAACCAGGTTATTTCCAATATAATGCTGCCCTTGTATGTTTAATACATAGAATAGAAGGAAAAAGAATAATATGTTTTTTAAATAAGCCATTTAAATTACAAAAATAAGTAAATCCTGTCATATAAACAGGATTTACTTATAAAAAGTTGTATTACTTATTTAATATTGTTAATTTACCTGTTGAAACATTTGTTCCATTCATACTTATTTTATAAAAATACAAACCATCATTTAATTTACTTACATCAATATTTTTGATGTAAACACCTTGCAAATTGTCGGTAAGTACCAAGTTCCCCATTATACCGTAAACTTCTACAATAGCATTACCACTGATTACATCCTTAAATTCGATAGTGAATTGCTTGTTAGCAGGATTAGGATATACCTTTACAGTATTTTCGGTAATATTCTGTTGATTATGCACAGGAGGTTTTGTGTAAAGGAGATTAAGTTCTGAAGGGTCTAAATGAAGCATTACTCGTGCAGTATATACTGCATCTCCACCTGCATAAGGAGTAAGGCTAGCAATAGAATATAATGTATTATATTGATCATCTGTAAAATCATATATATTACTTGCCCATGTATCCAGATAAATATTATCTACTATCTTACGATTATTGTTGATAACATCATCCCCTATTACTTGTGATAACATCTGACGGGCAAGTTCTATATTATTATTCGTCAATTCATCTTGCATTTGTTGTATTTTACCAATATCAGAATTTAATTCATCTTGATAAAATTGCATATAAATATTATCATCAGATCCACCCATATACATTATAGTAGGATCTTTTTTTAACATTTCAAATACATATTCCCGATCTGTTTCACGACATTGTTCTTCCAAATAATTATATATTTTTTCGTCCCTTACTATTTGCCCCAATTCAGCTTCACGCGCATCCAAAGTTCCAATATATAAGCCATAACCTAATGGATCTGTATTCCCACCAGTAGGAGTATTATTACATTTGCTAATACCACCTGGATTTAATATTGTTTGTACAGGTGGTGCATTAATTGAAAAATTCGGATCATAGTTTGAAAATTGTGGGTAATAAAAATAGATGAATGAACCATTTAACCCATTATCAACCATCCTTTTAAATGTAGTATTATCAAAATTCCACTCATTGTATGGATTATAACCACCAGATACACCTTGATTACTCATATTGAAAGTGGTGGGTCCAAAGCGGAAACCATAGTAATTTCCATCTAATCTATTACAATCAAACTTTGTGTTGTTTAAAAATCCGGTAGTATAAATTCCATTACCCATATTTATCAGATGATTTTGGAACACATATGCATTTTGGCAATCGCTCATCCAAACACCTCGTATATTATTATAATCAGTTTGATTAAAACTCATTGGGAAATTTCTCTTAACTAGATTTAATGCTACATAAATACCTTCACAGTAGTATGCAGTAATGCCAATTTGTTCATGAAATTGTAATATAGGTGGACTGCTTAACGAAATAAAATTATTGATAGTATTATTTGTCACTATTGAATGTGATATGTCTGTTGAATTTACACATAATAGTCTAATACCTACCTGTTTGTTTACAATATCATTCAAATCAACGGTACAATTTACACCAATATTATGAGGAGTAGGATGTGTATTGCTAATTGCTATTCCATTTCCAATTATTGGATTTCCTAAAGTTGTAGTTATGCTATTATTTTTAACAAATGTATTAGATATCCTAACCAGATCAATTCCGTCATAACAATCATTAAAATCGTTATTAATCAAATTGTTTACATATTGGTAAGTAAAAATTCCTGTATTACATTTTTCAAAATAATTACGTTTTAAATTACTACCTCCTACATTTATAGTTTTTAAATTGTAATAGTCATTAATATCATTAAAAGCAAAAATTGCACCTTCAGAATAACTTGATAATATAGGAAAAGGAGGAAGAGGTGAAGTTCCATTTTCAATATTTGTAAATTGATTGTTGTAAACATTGATATCCGAATTATAGGAATAAATACCAAAACGCATATTTTCAAATGTATTTCTATAATTTACATCACCGTCGTTTCCTATAGTAAAATTATGTGAATTATTGCAATATATTCCTACTAAAGTTTTAGCATTCATATAAGGAGGATATTGCAATAGATAATTATTACCTGAATTATCATTAGAAAAAACAGTATTTGTAATAGAACCAGGATAAGTAATAGAAGTTCCATTATTAATTATTTTTACATTAAAAAGGTTGTCTAACATTTTAACATTATTAGAAGGAACAGAAGGATTTGTACTAAGTAAATATATTATTCCACCATTTTCTGATACCAAGCCATTAATAGCATCCTCAATTGTTGAACCATTTGATACAAATAATCTTGTGGTATTATCAGATGTATAAATCCCATCCCACATATTATAACATCCTTTATAACGACATGTAAAGACTGAATTATTATCAATATTTAAAGTTGAATTTGGCAATAGGTTTATTCCTGCATTTGGTCCTAAATATACTGTTTTATTAAATATTGTTATACTTCCACTTAAATTAATTGTTCCATTTATAAATAAAGGATCACTATTAGTAGGAATATTTCCTGCAGTATAAATAATGTTGGGATCATCAAGATTTATATAATCTGCATTATTACAACAAGAATAGATATTATAAGTTGCAGTAATTGAACAGCCATTACCATCTGTTACAGTTAAGTTTAAATTGCCTGGATTTGAATTTGTTATCAACCCTGCATTCCATGAAATGTTAACATTAGGTGATGCATTTGTGCCATTTATTGTACCAAAACTAGTTGGAGATATATTCCATAAATAACTAATATAATTTACTCCTGAGTTTGAAAAAGTATAATTATCTGTTAATATGCAATCATTGTTTGGTCCTGTAATAGTTGGGATTTGAGGAGAAGGCAAAACATTTACATTATATGTACCTGAAGTTATACACCCATTATTACTATAACTTACAGTAATAGTGTGTGAACCTGTTGTATTCCAATTTACTGTTATGGTGGGATCATTTGTTCCACCACCAGAAGTAACGGTACCACCAGAAGAAATTGTCCATAAATAGTTGCTCATTCCACTCTCAGTTGTATAAGTTACTTTATTGTTGAGGCATGCATTTAAAGAAGAACTTGTAATATTTGCATTCGGTATAACATGAACTTCATCAAAATAATAATAGCTGGAATAATACATATAAGAAGGTCCCATATCTTGATAGGTTTGTGGACCGAATGCTCCAATAACGATATATTCTACATCAACAGGTGGTGTACATAAAATTAAAATTTTTCCAGTTTATATTGTCAGTTATATAATTATTAGGTACAGGGTTGAGATCTTTCCAAATCCTTGTAAATTGCGGTTGAACAGGTTCGTTAATATGTGTTACATTTGTGCCTCCATTAGTTGAATAAGGAGTATTAGCACTGAAAAATACACCAATATTATCAATAGCTAATCTATAATGTTCAGCTCTACTTATAAGCATAGATACATTATAAGAATGCCCTTGCAACATTTTATGTTTTAATTTTTGATAAATATATTCGTGATAATCTGGATCACCGATAGACATATCATTAAAACACATACCAGCATACGCTTTATGTCCTAGAATAAAATCTGGTTGATAACCTAAACTATTATTTGGGACATTAACAGAAGTACCTGGAATATTATCTGTAGAATTACTACTATAATAATCAGGCGTAGCATCATTTGCTGACCCCCAAGGGCATGCTAAACCTATTTGTGATAAAGTAGCAGGGGGGTGTGTGCAATATTCAAAATTACCATTACAAACCAAATCATTACAAAATCCAGGTGTATGATAAAGTGGATTATCATTATCATGACAATATGTATCTCCACAAGTTAATACTGGATCTGTAGCATTCTTAACCTGAAATCTAACAGCCGTAGTTAAAGATGTTTTGGTAATTTTAATATAATACGTATTTCCAATTGATAGTGAATTCATAATTAATCCTAAATGAATATTTCGTGATGTGTCAATAAGAATTAAATTATTACAATATCCTGAGTAAATATAAATTTCACATGCTGGAGTAGCTATGGAATCAAATAATAAGGCCTGAATAGATAATATTGGAGTAGTAGAGTTATAAATATACCATGCAATTGTATCATTTGTAGATAATAATTGTATTACTGAATCAGATGGGTATATGTTAGGTGCATTTTGGCAAGTTCCTTGCCCAAAGCTTTTGCCGGTTAATAGTATAACCGAAAGAAAAATGAAAAGAATTAACTTTTTCATATTGTTAAAAATTAAAATGTTTGTTAATAAATAACTGCATGTTTTAAGTACATCATGCAATTTGAAAATTATAAAATAAATCAGACTTCACTTGTAATATTTGGGTTATATGTACAAGTGCTAAATCGCCAAGTACTTATTCTTACCTAATACGAACAGGTTAATAATAAGATGAAAGCACAAGAAAAACTTGTGTAATTGAAGATTATTTTGTAATTTTGTACGTACTAATTCAGCGACCAGCGACCATATCCCTAAACATTCAAAAAATGAAATTTTGAAGGTGAGTAATGTAATCATATATTTTATTTTTAAAGAGGTTCATATATTTAAAATAATTTGTTCATTTAATAAAGCATTTATGTGTTATTTATAAAACTTAACTCTTAATTGCATTCAAGAGCAAAAGGTGACTAGTAAAGATGATGATTTAATAAAATTTAACATATCATTGCAGATAATCAATAGTAATTTTAAAATTAAAAATTTGTTATTAGAGAAACAAATCTACTAAAATATTTAAAAATAAAAAAAGCTTCACCAAACTTAATTGATGAAGCTCTTATAAATTATAAATTATTAATTCTTAATTATCCCCTAAACACCTACAGGTACTAATCTGATTGTTTGGATTAAACCATCTGCTAATATTGTGAATGTAATATCTTGTGCTACAAAATTAATGGCAACAATTTTACCTGTGTAAATGCCAATTGGCAATTTAGTGGTAAGGCTGCCATAAGCATCAGTTATGAAACTTCCTGATATACCTGTAATTTTAAACATAGCACCTACAACAGGTTCTAATGTAAGATCGTGTACCATATTAAGTGTATAAGCAGCTTTTACAGTAGTGTCGCGGTGCGAATGAACACCTTCGTTAGTTGGCTCAATAATTTTCATGTATTCATTATAAACAGCTTCGTTACTACCTATTATTATCCTCATAGCTTTAGTTAACTGACTTTTAATAATTGAAAGATTTTCTTTGTCAGTTTTCTTAATTTCTTTAGTAATTGTGTTTCTAGCTTTAATTTTTGATTTTGGTAAATCAGCAGCTAATTCTAATGCTGCTTTAGCAGTAGTTATTTTTAAAATAGTGGCTGCAGTAATACCCGAATCTTTCAATACAAGAAGATGTGTAGTTAATAACGAAATTACCAATTCAGCTACTTGTATTAACTTTTCAGGTCTCATTAATACTAATTTATAAAATATAAATGTTAGTTTAGCGCTTGTAACTAAATCTCCTATTGAAGTAAAATAAGCACAGGCAGGATCCGAATTTGTAATAATTTCGGTAGCAAGAGCAACTTTAAGAGCTTTTTTGTTAATAGCAAGACCTTTATTATTTTCGCCTTGTTGTACGCCAAGTGTGTGAATCTTTTGGCGGTTAGTTTCAATTAATGCAAAAAATGCAGTAATAATTGGCAACAATAAAAATACTGCTGCATTCGAAAGATAGAAAGTTTGTAATTCGCTATATAAAGCGTAATCACCGTAATTTTTCTTGTTCATTGTTTTATTTATTTAATAAACAGTTTAAGAAAAAATCATTAGTATAGCTTAGCTGTCCAATACATTGCCCCTACACAAGGTTCTGTTTTTAGGCTGGGACCTACAGCAAAACTTTTCGGATTAATTTAAATGTTTTAATAAATAAATTTAGGCGAGAGTTCGACTTCAAAAAAAGATTTCAATTTTAATTTTTCACAAAGATACAACATTATTTTTGATTCTCCAAATAAAAGATTTTCTTGCAATTATGGTATTTTAGCTTAAAATTTCTATATATGTTATTGTATTAACAGATTACTGAGTTTAGTTAAAAATTAATCATAAAATCATTTAAGCTTTTTTATGAAATAGACATCAAAATACAGGCGTTTTTACTATTATTTTGAAATTATTTAAGAATAAAGAAGCAAAAATGATTAAACTCAAAAAGTACCTCAACATCATTTCGAACCCCAATACTATCAGCACACAAAGTGTTATTACAAAATTTAATATACCATGCCGTCATTCCGTGCTTGACACGGAATCCCATGAAAGTTGTAAAGTCATTCCGTGGTTGACACGGAATCTCCTGAAAGGACTAGTGTTAATGATTGGGATTGCGGGTCAAGCCCGCAAGGACACATAGACTACATAGTTGAACACAAAAATTTATCATCAAATAAAACGTGCTCTGAACCGTTCCATTAGTGCTCTGAACTGTTCCATTCGTGTTCTGCATCGTTCCATTCGTGCTCAGCACCATTCCATTCGTGCTCAGCACCGTTGCATTCGAGCTCAGTACTGTTCCATTCGAGCTCTGAATCGTTCCATTCGTACTCGACATCGTTGCATTCGTGCTCAGCACCGTTGCATTCGTTCTCGACGCCCTTAGATGCAAGCTAAGAACGGTTGAAAACGAACTTGATTCCGGCACAAACAAACTCAATACCGTGGCATTCGTGAGTGGGTTGGAAGCATATAAACTTATATATTAAGCATATAACATATTCGAAAAGCTAAACTTCGTTCGATTTTAAAGAATAAAAATGTTAATTCTCCTATACAATTTATTACACAATAATTTCCTTCCAATATCCTAAATAACTAAAAGCCTAATTAGATTGCTTCATCGTGCCTTCTTACTAAAGACGCCTTAATGAGAGACTCTACAAATAAAAAAAGGCAGGAAGAATACTCTCCCTGCCTTTTTAATATAGATATTAAAAAAATTATTCTTCTTCTTTTTCCTGTTCTTCGTAAGCCTTTAGTAAAGCAGTCTGAACATCGGTAGGTACCTGTTGGTATTCTGCAAATCTTAAACCATAAGTAGCTCTTCCACTAGTAAGCGAACTTAAAGCAGTAGAATAACGATTCATTTCTGCCAAAGGAACTCTGGCTTTAATGATCTGTTTGTTACCTTCGCTATCCATACCCATCACAACAGCTCTTCTTCCTTGAAGATCGGTCATTACATCACCCATTCTTTCGGCCGGAACAACAACTTCAACATCATAAATAGGTTCAAGGATCTTAGGACCTGCATTCTTAAATGCTTCTCTGAATGCCTGACGACCTGCTAATTTAAAAGCTAATTCGTTTGAATCAACAGGGTGCATCTTACCATCATAAACATTAACAACGATATCACGGGCATAAGAACCTGTCAAAGGTCCAACTTCCATTTTCTCCATGATACCTTTAAGGATAGCAGGCATGAAACGTGCATCAATTGCACCACCAACTATACAGTTGTTATAAACAAGTTTACCACCCCACGACATAGTTTCTTCGGTAGTACCACGGATAGGGAACTCGGTTTGATTAGCCATACCTTCGGTATAAGGCTGGATCAACATATGAACCTCACCAAACTGTCCTGCACCACCAGATTGTTTCTTGTGACGATAAACAGCTTTAGCATTCTTAGTAATAGTTTCGCGATAAGGAATCTTTGGAGCAAAGTACTCAATTTCTATCTTATGAAGCGTTTCGATATGCCATTTAGCAATATTCAAATGCAATTCACCTTGTCCGCTAAGGATAATTTGTTTTAATTCTTTAGAATACTCAATTAAGATAGTCTGATCAACTTTGTGCATTTCATTTAATAAAGCACCAAGCTTTTCATCATCAGTAGATACTTTAGCTTTAACAGCAGTACGGAATTTAGGATCAGGGAAGATGATAGGTTCTATCTTATCTTCTGAATTCTTACCTGCATTAAGAGTATCGTTAGTAGTACACGATTTTAATTTAATAGTTGCAGCTATATCTCCTGCCACAACTTTAGTTAGTTTCTCACGATTCTTACCAACAACAGCAAATAACTGAGTTATTCTTTCTTTAGAACTATTGCTAGCATTAACCATATCCATAGCCTCAGTTAATTCACCAGAATAAACCTTAAAGAAAGAAACTTCACCTAAATGTTCTTCAATACCTGTTTTAAATATAAATAAAGAAGTAGGATCAGAAGTATTATAAGTCATTAATTTGCCAGATACAGTCTTAGTATTGTGTATTTCGTTTGGAGAAGGAGTATTTTCACAAATGAATTCCATCAAACGAGCAACGCCCATATTGTGTTTGCTATTGATACACATAACAGGAAACATTCCTCTATTGGTAACACCGGCTTTTAAACCTTTAATAAGTTGTTCTTCTGACAAAGTTCCTGTTTCGAAGAAAACCTCCATTAATGACTCATCATTTTCAGCAGCATTCTCAACTAAAGTATTATGTAAATCTTCAGCTTTATCCATTTCAGTAGCAGGAATATCTAAGATCTCAGGTTTGCCACCATTCTCAGGAAACTTATACATCTTCATCTTTAAGATGTCAATCACTGAATTGAAACCAAGCCCAGGGTTAACAGGATATTGACAAATAGTAATACCATTCCCGAACGACTGTTTTAACTGACGAATAATTTCGTCGAAATTAGAGTTCTCATGTTCCAGATGATTAACTGCAAAAACAACTGAATTCTTATAGTTATTGGCATAACGCCATGCAAGATCAGTTCCTACATCAATACCACTTGGTGTATTGATAACCATAACAGCGGTATCAGCCACTTTTAAAGCAGCAACTACTTCTCCGATAAAATCATCGAACCCTGGAGTATCAATGATATTTATTTTCTTTCCGCCGAATTCTGAATAAAGTAAAGTAGAAGAAATTGAATTATGACGTTCAATTTCTATCGCTCTGTAATCAGATGCTGTGTTTTTATCATCAACAGAACCTCTTCTGTTAATCAGCCCTCCTTCAAATAACATTGCTTCTGCTAAAGTGGTTTTCCCTGACTTAGCACCACCAACCAACGCAATATTTTTGATTTCATTTGTTTGGTATACCTTCATTTTAGTCTATTTGTTTTTATTAAAATTATTAATTTCAAATCGAGATGGCAAAAATATATAAAACTGATTAATAATAAAAATAGAAAGTGATATTATTTGATATTATTTCTGCCGTTTATCAGTAAAAGCCTTATAATAAATAAACTTAATAATTATTTAATTTCATTATGTATTTTGGATGTCAGAAACCATTCCCCTAATTATGTCCCAGGTAGGAACATCCATCTTGGCACCAATAACTTCAATTACTTTCCCAGAAAGAACAGCACCAATCTCTCCACATTTATTCAATGGAAGACCTTTAACTAAGCCATATATAAAACCTGATGCATATACATCACCTGCCCCGGTAGTATCAATACTGTTAGCTTTAATAACTCCAACTTCATGAACTGTATCCCCTTTTTTAATTAAAGAACCATTCTTACCAATCTTAACT
Organism: uncultured bacterium; assembly: GCA_903911455.1. Taxonomy (GTDB): domain Bacteria; phylum Bacteroidota; class Bacteroidia; order Bacteroidales; family JACABE01; genus JBAXLO01. The sequence goes on along the minus strand of CAIWDQ010000383.1, from coordinate 7,027 downwards.
ACAGCAATTTCGCAATGCTTAGCAATTTCATGTAAGGCATCTATTGGAGAAAGTCCAGTAAAAGCTTTAGCTTCTTCTTCATTAGCAAAAACAATATCAACATGTTTTTTAATAATATCTTTTAAGAAATCAAGATTAGCTTCCACTACATTAAAACTTGCAAGATCTAAGGATACTTTAAGATTCTTTTGTTTTGCAAACTCAATAGCCTTTCTAATCAATTCATGATTTTGTACAAGATAACCTTCAATATGAAAATACTCATATCCTTCAAATACATCGTCAGTGATGTGATCAGCAGATAATTCAATCGCTGCACCTAAAAAGGTAGCAAAAGTTCTTTCAGAATCAGGGCTTACTAGAGCAATAGCTCTACCTGATTCATTAATACCTTTAAATAATTTAGGTTGAATTTTATTATTGATAAGATCTTCATGGAAGAATTTTCCAAATTCATCGTCACCGATTGTACCAATAAAACCTGTTTCAATACCTAAATTAGCAAGACCATGTATGGTATTTGCAGCTGAACCACCTGAAGATTGCTGCTTTAACAAACTAATTGTACCAGAAAGAACTTTTTCTACAGCTTTCCTGTCTACTAATTGCATACTTCCTTTTGGTAACATAAATTCATCTAGCAATAAATCTGACTCAAGACGTGTCATTATGTCTACCAGGGCATTACCCATTCCTAAGACTTTACTCATAAAATATTTTTATAAAATTTTTTGCAAAGGTATTGTTTATTTTAAAACTTTAACTAATTTTGCAGCCTGAAATTTAAAAAACACTCCTCCTTAGCTCAGTTGGTTAGAGCATCTGACTGTTAATCAGAGGGTCTCAGGTTCAAGTCCTGAAGGGGGAGCAACAGAAAGCCTGCAAATAGCAGGCTTTCTTCATTTAAAACCAATGCATTACATTTATATTATCTATTCATTATCTACTGATAAATATTATTTAGGTCATTCTTCTGACCCTTGGAAAAGGTTAGGACAACATAATTCTAATGAAGTTGATAAATTTACCGGCAAATACAAGCCTTGGGAATTAAAAGCTATATTTCAGGTGTCAGAAAAGAAAGGGGATGCTGATAAAATAGAAAAGTTTATCAAGAAACAAAAAAGCAGGAATCTTATTCTCCAACTAATAAACATTGATTTTATTCCAACTGGAGTATTAGCCCAGTTGGTTAGAGTACCGCACGTGCGGAATTAATCAGAGGGTCTCATCCCGAATCGCAATGCTCTCGGGATTGAAGGGTGAGCAACAGAAAGCCTGCATTTAGCAGGCTTTCTTCATTTAAAGCCAATGTATTACATTTATAAATCCTGTTACTCCACTATTGGTTGTTCATTAAATCCATTTTTTAAATTTAACAAATGTCTTATAATTTATTAATAAACTAATATTTTTAATAACGAATTGATAATAGGGTACAAAAATAGGGTCGCTTGCTATTAAAATACCCTCGCCAGTTATTAAAATACCCAAATAGGGTCGGCGAATAGACTCCAAGGGTATTAAAAGATGCTTTTAGGTCCTTTTAATATGCTCTAAGGGTATTAAAAGTAGCTCAGAAGGTATTAAAATACCCAATTAAGGTCGGCAAATAGGCTCCGAGGGTATTAAAAGATGCTATTAGGTACTTTTAATAGGCTCGGAGGGTATTAATATCAGCTTTAAAGCTATTCTTCAACCCTAATAGGTTATTTACAAATAATCTTAAAATAAAAAAATAAATTTTACCCTTCTTTTAAGATTGCCTAAAATTATTTGTATTTTTGTATAGGATTAAAACCAGCAAAAAATGAAAATAAAAAAAAGCTGCCTCAGTTTTAAGACAGCCTTTTTCATATTATAATATCATTTATGAAATCTTAAATTCTTTATTAAAAGAAATAAAAAGCACCAAAAAGTGTTCTAAAATTACCTATTTCGTATGGATTTATCATTTTCCCTTTTATATCGGGTGTGCCATATTGAGCGGCAGTATATTCCAGTTCAAGAGCAAACATTACAGCACCAGCTGTATAAGTAAGTCTTGGGGCAATGCGATATAAATAACCAATATTATTAACATTACCATAAAACTTACCTCCTGTTGCTATATCAGATGAGTATCCCATATTCTTATAATAGCCTGCAAACAAACCAACATTAAGCTTCTTTGATTTAGTTGAGATATCTGTCCATATATCCAATGAATTAGCATTAGCATATTTAGTAATTCCACTTATAGTATCAATAGATGATTCAATATAACCACCTATCATAGTATGATCAGAAATATTACCACCATATGACCCCTGAAGTTTAATATCAAGGTTAGGGAAATTAAGTTTTGCAAAAGCTATTATTGCAGTAGATTCTAATTTCTCATCTGAAGCTATATTTTTATAAGTAGCCAAACGTGGCTGTATGCATTTATACTCGCCTCCAACTCCAAATAAGTGTCCACCTATATTATATTGCAACTGTAGATGCATCTCTGGCACAATTGCATCTCTCATATAAACAGAGGAAACACCAAGAGGGCCATTACTTGCATAATCTCTTTGCGATAAAGCTACCGCAATTAATTTAAGATTATTAAAATTATGAACATAACGAACCTGCGGATTACGTGAGAATGAATGAAATGGAGCACCAGTATTTAAAGAGATTACCGCAGGTATCATTTCTGCTACATCAAATGGAGTCCAGTAGTTACCAATTAACAGTTCGTCAGATTTCCATGTAAGTTTGATATAAGCATGACGCAATCTGAAAATATTGTTGGTAGCATCAGAAGTACCGGTAAAATCAGCTTCTATTACACCAATTGTTTTTGCATTTAAAACGTCTGGGCCGGTAATATTAGCAGTAAGTCGCGACATCATTGCCAATTGATTGAAATTACCTTTACTGTTTAAATCAAAACCATGGATGTCTGGAGATTTAGCAGCCGGATAAAGCATTAAAAGAGTTTCTCTACCTCCAGTAGTTTGTCGGGTATCGTAGAATATTTCAGAGTTAACGAAGCCTGAGAACTTAACGCTTGGTGGAATTATCTTTGTTATACTAATGCAGCCACTATTAGTAGTGTCCTTTTGAGCAATCGCAGCAAAAGAATTAAAGATCCCTGCAAAGACAAGCAGGAATAAAACATTTTTTCTATTCATTTTATAATATGATTAATTAAGATATTATGATTTCCCCTTAATTGAAGCAATTGCAAGAATAATCCCTAAAGCAATACCAAGTACTGCTGCAAATGCCACCCTATATTCAACAGGCAGTAAGAATGTAATGGTATGAGCCGGAATCCAGAAGAATGGAATAGTCTTTTTAAACACAAAATTCCATTGAACGTTCCAGTTTATTCTTGTTAAGATGTCTCCCATTTTAATACACTTGAAAAAACCTTTCAAAGTACCGCCATTATCAACAATATGAGTGTCGGTAATCTTATGAAAAGTCATCATAATAGGAGCATATATAATATTCATTGCTGCACTTATACAGAAAGCCGCCAACAAACGGGTGCCACCTAATCCTTTTTCAATAGCATCAAAGATGTCTTTTGATTTCATTGCATCACTTACACCACTAACCTGACAACTCTTTTCAAGAAATGCAGGTATTCCACCACCAAATATATCAAAGGCAAACTTAATTGTGATGCCTAAGAAACCCCATACGATAGCTCTTGGTACTATTCCAAAACCAGGAGCATTAAACTTACCTGTCTTTATTCTAAGTCCAATTACTTCGCCGATAGTTGCAAGTAATCCGAACTTAATAAAGCTGGTGAGCACCCAGTATTGAGGATTGTATAAGAATCCTTTGTGGAAACAACTTAAAAAAGGTAATGGTATAAAGATAAGCAATACTAAGATTGCAAATGTAAAAAAGAGTAGGTCGTTTTTCTTCATTTATTGTTGATTTGTTTATTACTTCTTTTCAATATCCTTTGTTTGGTCTTTCTTTTTATTTTTATAAAGAATGAAATAATCATAATTTATCACGCCAAGTGAGATAACTATTATTGTAATGGCTATCCAGTATTTAATATTCACCTGATCATTATACATCATAATAATCATTGATAATATAAGTAAGGATAGGGCAATTATTCTTACTCTGCTTCCTATAGTTGTTTTCATAATTAAGTGCTTTTATTTGTTTTTCTCAATTCTAATACGTGCATCTACGGCTACAACTTTATCCATCTTCCCTAGAAGCGGGTTAATGTCCATTTCTTTAATTTCAGGGGCAACCATTAGCAGGTTAGATAAACTCATAATCACTTCAGCAAACATCTCTTCGTTAACTCCTTCCTGTCCTCTAACTCCCTGAATGATCTTATAACTCTTTAGATTTTTAATCATTTGTGTAGCTTCTACTTTTCCAACAGGAGCTATGGCTGCACTCACATCTTTCAACACTTCAATAAAGATACCACCAAGGCCACACATAATAAGATGTCCGAATTTATCTTCATAATTAGCCCCAACAAATATCTGAGTACCGCTAAGCATAGGTTGAATAAGGATAGCCGTAGTATCTTTGATCTTAATCATCCTATCAAACTCTTTTTTAACAGTATCAGCATCATTAACATTTAATACTACACCGCCTACATCAGATTTATGAACAGGTCCTACCACTTTCATTACAACAGGGAAACCTAATTTGGTAGCTGCTTCAACTGCACTTGCTTTATCAGCAACTACAGCCTCGCCGGCACGTGGAATACCTGCTGCATCTAGCAATGCCTGTACAGCTTCCGGTTTTAAATAACCATCTTCGTTACTATCAATGATAGCTCTTATATATCCTACGTCAACATGGTCTTTGCAATAAAGAGTAGTTAAGGGTTTGTTAGTATTATATACCTTTGAAAGCGCATTACCCAGCGTAACTTCATCAGGAAAATTAACCCAACCTTTAGAGATAAAGTCTTCAACCTCTTCTTTCGCGGTAAGCGTAGAAGGAAGCACAGGATATATAGGTTTTTTGGCAGTCTTCATCTTCTCATTAAGAACATTATATACATCATATAATTTAAACAAACCGGGAGTACCGAAAATAACCACTATTCCATCTATTTCATCAAAGTAATTATCACAATAATCAATAATAATACCTAGTTGATGGGCAGTACCGGTAGCAAGAAAATCAATAGGATTAGCAACTGAAGAACCTGCAAATAACTGTTCAAGTAGTTCTTTAGCTTTGGGGCTTTCAATATGAGGTATCTTTAAACCACCTTTTGAGAGTGCATCGGTAAGCATAACTGCAGGGCCACCAGCGTGCGTAATTATCGCTATATTCTTGCCTTTTAATTCAGGATACATAAATACTGAAGCCACACTTATAAGCTCTTCTCTGCCATAACAGCGAACGATACCTGCTTTGCGGAAAAGAGCGTCAACAGCTACATCCGAGCTAGCCAAAGCACCTGTATGTGAAGATGCTGCACGACTACCTTCTTCAGATGAGCCAGCTTTAACTGCTGCTATTCTACATCCTTTTTTAATTAAAGAAGAAGCATGTTTTAATAGCAATTCAGGTTTGTTTATTGTTTCAATATATAGAAGTTTTACCTTAGAACTCTTTTCAGGATCAAAGGTTTCGTCCATGTATTGCAGTATTTCTTCAACACCCATCTGGGCTGAATTACCAACTGAGAACACATTGGCGAAAGTTAAGCCTTTAGGAATACCTGCTTCCATGATAAAACAAGCAGTAGCACCAGAACCTGATATAAAATCGCAGCCTTTAGCTTCCAGTTTTGGAATAGGCAATGTAAAAATACTGTGATGCGAAGGTGTAAGGATTCCAACACAATTAGGTCCTATCAACGAGCCGTTTACTTTATTGATAATAGCTACAACTTTATCTTCCAATAGCTTTCCTTCGTTACTTTCTTCGCTGAAACCTGCTGAAAGAATAATAAAAGCTTTAGTATCTTTTTTTGTTGTAAGCAATTCAACAGTATCGGGGATATATTTAGCTGCAATTGCAATAATAGCTAGGTCAACTTGTGGAAGATCATCGGGATTACGATACGATTTTACTCCTTGTATTTCGTCTTCTTTTGGATTGGATACATATATATTACCTTTGAAGTTACCATCAATTAGGTTTTTTAATATTTTTCCGCCAGGTTTCTCAACATCATTTGAGGCACCTATTACTACTATACTTCTTGGGTTTATTAATTGTTCTGTGATCATATCTAGTGATTTATTATATTCTTAAGATTAAAATGTATTCTGAAATTTCAGGCGGTAAAATTATCAAAAAACATCAACATATGAACTATAAGTATGAAAAAAGAATTTAAAGAGAGTGGGAAAGGTGTGGAATTAGTACTTATATAGCTTTTCTTTTTCTTTTATAATAAATAAACCAAAACAAAAGTGGGATTAATCCAATTAAAATATCAACGAATAAACCAACATAGCCATCTGACCAAGAATAATTATTAGTATCATAACTATCAGACCAAGAAAAATAATACTCTTCCCAGCTTCCTCTCCAAACACCTATTGCAAAATCTTTATTCCAATCAGCTTTTTTAAATTTATAACTTTCATTAGTTACTATCTCAGATTTATTTCTAATATATTTAAGAATACCTAATCCAGGTATTAATGAATCTTCTTTTTGAGATAAGTCACTTGAATAATCTTTATAATAATAGCGTTCCCATGTATAAAATTCTCTATTTGTAGGAAGTCTACTACTATCTTTTTTAAATTTCTTAATAAATTCAACTGAAGGTTTGATTTCTTTTTCTTTAAACACATTGTCTTTTGATATTTGCTTAGGTGTGTCAAGAAATCTCCCAACTCCTAAATAAATCCAGAAAGCAACCCAAACTAAAGTTATGCTTATTAAACCCAAATTACGCAATAGAACAAAGTTCAGTTATATTTTACGAATAATCAATCATTTATGGCATTTATTTTCTAATGCGTAGCATTAGAGAAAAAGTAGCTTATTTAATTGACATTTCGATATTTGTAATGACATT